>NZ_JWLN01000016.1:0-138973 GCF_000814065.1 Pseudomonas sp. C5pp
TCTCCCCATGTGAGAGTAGGTCATCGTCAAGATTCATTTCGCAAAACCCCTATCTGCGCATGCAGGTAGGGGTTTTGTCTTTGTGGTGCAAAAACTCCCGGGCATACGCAGCCCCTGTGGGAGCGGGCGCGTCGAGGCGTCGAACCGCCGCGAACACCGGCGAAGCCGGTGCCATACACCGCGTCGTCTGTTTCGCGGCGGTTCGACGCCTCGACTTGCCCGCTCCCACAACTCCTACTCTGAGCGCGCAATATCCTGGTTGCGAAAATATTCCCGTCACATTCACGTGACTTTCCCGCGTCCACCCTACGTCAAGACTTTGGTTCGGGGCACTCCTGGCCCCGGGCTGAGCGATGCCAGCGTACCGTGCTGCGCATTTCCGGACTTCCACCGTCCCATCACTTGAGGTAGCAAGCAAGATGGCCAAGGCCGCCGATGTCGTTGTGCAATGCCTGGAAAACGAAGGTGTCGAGTATGTATTCGGTATTCCCGGTGAAGAAAACCTCGACCTGCTCGAATCCCTGCGCAAGTCGAAGATCAAGCTGGTACTGACTCGCCACGAGCAGTCCGCAGGCTTCATGGCTGCCACCTATGGTCGACTGACCGGCAAGACCGGCGTCAGCCTGTCGACCCTCGGCCCTGGCGCTACCAACCTGGTCACCGCCAGTGCCTACGCCTACCTGGGCGGCATGCCGATGATGATGATCACCGGCCAGAAGCCGATTAAGAAGTCCAAGCAGGGCCGCTTCCAGATCATCGACGTGTGCGGCATGATGGACCCCATCACCAAGTACACCCACCAGTTCGCCTCCGCCGACAACATCCCGGCCCGTATGCGCGAAGCCTTCCGCCTGGCCGAAGAAGAGAAGCCGGGTGCCGTGCACCTGGAGCTGCCGGAAGACATCGCCGCCGAGCAGACCGAAAGCCTGCCGATTCCGCCTAGCCTGAGCCGCCGCCCGCTGGCCGAGCACAAGGCCATCGAAGCCGCCGTGGAAAAACTGCAGAAAGCTCGCAACCCGATCCTGGTGATCGGCGCCGGCGCCAACCGCAAGATGACCGCCAAGGTCCTCAAGCAACTGATCGACAAGACCGGTATCCCGTTCATCACCACCCAGATGGGCAAAGGTGTGGTCGACGAGCGCCACCCGCGCTTCCTGGGCAACGCCGCACTGTCGTCGGGTGATTTCGTGCACCGCGCCGTCGAAGCCGCCGACCTGATCGTCAACATCGGCCACGACGTGATCGAGAAGCCGCCGTTCTTCATGGTCCGTGGCGGCACCGAAGTCATTCACATCAACTTCCGCTCCGCCGAAGTCGATGCCGTGTACTTCCCGCAGGTTGAAGTGATCGGCGATATCGCCAATGCCGTATGGCAGATCAGCGAAGCGCTGACCGACACCACACACTGGGACTTCACCCGCCTGATGGCGATCCGTGAAGCCAACGAAGCGCAGATCGCCGAAGGTGCCGACGACAACCGCTTCCCGGTCTACCCGCAGCGCATGGTCGCCGACATCCGTCGCGTGCTGCCGTCCGAAGGCATCGTTGCCCTGGACAACGGCATCTACAAGATCTGGTTCGCTCGTAACTACAAGGCGCACAAGCCGAACACCGTGCTGCTGGACAACGCCCTGGCAACCATGGGCGCCGGCCTGCCATCGGCCATGGCCGCGCACCTGGTGCACCCGGACCGCCCGGTGATCTCGGTTTGCGGCGACGGCGGTTTCATGATGAACAGCCAGGAGCTGGAAACTGCGGTACGCCTGGGCATGCACATCACCGTGGTGATCCTGCGTGACGACGGCTACGGCATGATTCGCTGGAAGCAGGCCAACATGGGCTTCACCGATTTCGGCCTGGACTACGGCAACCCGGACTTCGTCAAGTACGCCGAAGCCTACGGTGCCAACGGCCACCGCGTTGAAAGCGCCGAAGGCCTGCTGCCGCTGCTGGAGCACTGCATCAAGACCCCGGGCGTGCACGTGATCGACTGCCCGGTCGATTACAGCGAGAACGACCGCATCCTCAATAGCGAGCTGCGTGAGCGCGCGCTGGCGGTGTAAGGTGTAACGGCTTTATTGACATCAACCGGGCCACCACAGATATCTCCCGATCCTGTGGTGGCCAGTTGGTGCTAATTAACAACCTCCTCACGCATCTCTTGATTGATCATTCTCATGTTCCCAACTCATTGAGAACACGAGACCATGACCATCGGCTCAACACACAACCATCCTGCTGATCTGGCTATCGAGCCATCCCTGTCCGTAAAGCCATGGGCTGCGCGTTACCCTAACCCTCCTGATCTTTGCTTTGATTATCGCCGTCTACTCGAACAAGAGGGCGGAGTTGCATACGCCACTCAGCCGGATCACCGGATCTGTATTGTCGGTGCTGGTGTTACCGGGCTGACTGCAGCCCGGGAATTGCTTCGTTGCGGCTTTACCCATATCACCTTGATCGAGCAGTCCCGGCGTGTGGGTGGGCGCCACCTCACGCTGGTGAATAACGCAGGAAATCACAAACAGCCTGTAACCCCTTTTGAAATGGGGGCCATGCGCATGCCGTTCTTCAACAGGACTGGTGAGCCCCCAAAAGATGGGCGTTCGCTTATGGCCTATTACGCCAAGCTGTTCGAGCTACGAATTTCCAATTTTCCAAATCCAGGGACACCTTGGGTGAATGCCACTGGAATATATCTTCGTGACGGGCAATTAGAGGGTGAGAGAGACCCTGAGCTGTTGGTCTGGCGCAATCCCGAAGGAACGACACCACCCCCTTCTGCGATGCTTCAGCAGGTCTACGATAAATGGCGCCGTTTTGCGGAGCAGTTCGCCGAGCGTATTGCTGCGGTTTATGGCACTTATGGTTGGGAGTCGATGTGGTCGGCGATCGTCAAGCGCTATCATCGAATATCGTTTAGAGATCTGGTGCGTTTACCCGCTCTTACTGCTTGGGACCCCGCAACCCCTGGTGATTTTGGCGGGCTAGGCATGAGTGGCGACGAGTCGGCCATCTTCTATGCAATCGGTATTGGAGATGGTAGCTGGGGAGCGTTTTATGACGTCTGCTGCCTTTACCCGCTGCGTACAGCAATCTTTGGTTTCAGCAGTCATTTGCAGTTGGTGCATGGGCGTGTTGACCAGGACGGTGTGCCTTACGCTGCGCCCCATCTTGAAGCCAGCAGCGTCCCTGACAGTAAAGGATTGATGTTTCAGGGGCCAGCCTATATCGGGCTTGCGGCGATGGACGAAAGCCTCATGTTTCTGGACGTCGGGATGGGCGGTTCCTCGCTGTATGACCACCTGCTGCAACGAGATGATGGGTTACTGACTGACACTTCGGTCTGTTCCCTACAAAAGCTGGAGGATGGTCGCGTACGGGTCGGATACCGTTGGCATTGCAGTGATCCGGTGCAGGGGAACGTCCAATACGAAGACTTCGACAGCGTGATCTTGACCATTCCTTCCTGGCTGATCGAAACCAACATCCGCCTCGACGGTTTCAGCCGTCAGATATTGCCGCAGACGATCATGGATGCCTGGAAGCATGCTCACTGGGAGACAAGCTGCAAGGTCTATGCCCCGCTGAATAAGAGCTTCCTGGACCGTAACCCAGCTTTTCCGCAAATCCTGGTCACTGACAGTTTCGTTCACGATGTCTATGCCTACCGCTACAACGACCATTACGCTGATGACTGCATCCTGCTCAGTTACACCTGGGAAGACGATGCAACGAAACTGGCCGCGTTCTCAGATGAAGAACTGGGCGACAAGTGCGTGAAGGAACTCGATCGGATCCTCCTTAGCTGCAGCAACGTGGCTGAACCCATATCGCCTTATATCGATACCCGAAACATTCGCATACAGCGTTGGATGACTGATCGAAACGCGCTTGGTTGCGCAAAGTTGTATCGGGCTGGGACCTATTACGATGCAGTGAGCTTGATGAAGTACAACCGTGATCTGAGTGCCAGCTCAGGGTTGTATCTGGCTGGAGAGTCCTTCTCTGTTGACGCCGGCTGGACCGAGCCGTGTTTACGCACGGCGCTTGATGTGGTCATCAACCTGTGCAACAGAACATCGGCATCGTTCAATGGTGGCTTTACCCTGAACCACTACCCACATTATCAAGTTGGGAAATAGCTGCATCCGGGCGTTTTTGTAGGGAGTTTCCTACTGGAACACCTCTCTTGTCCTTCGATCCCATAGGAACTCCCCGACTGTCACTCCCCCGCCCAACCCCGCTTTACTGGCGCCCTTCCAAAACAACCATAAAAGGAAGCCGCCATGTCTGAACACTGCACGCCCGTCAGCCCCGTACGTATCGCTGTCATCCAGTACGACCCTCAGGTCGGGCTGGAGCATTGTGATGGCAACCTGAGCAAGGGCCTGGCATTGGCCCGGTGCGCGGCGCGTGAAGGCGCCAACCTGATCGTGCTACCCGAGTTGGCCAACACCGGCTACACCTTCCACACGCGTGCAGAGGCCTATGCCCACGCCGAAACGCTGGAGGAGGGGCGCAGCCTGAAAGCCTGGGCGGATTTCGCCAAGGAGTACCAGGTATATCTGGCTGCGGGTTTTGCCGAACGCGAGGGACTGAAACTTTTCGACAGTGCCGTTCTGTTCGGTCCGCAAGGCTTGCTCGGGCATTACCGCAAGGCCCATCTGTGGAACCAGGAAAAGCTCTGGTTCACCCCTGGCGACCTGGGCTTCCCTGTGTTCGAGACACCGATCGGCCGTATCGGCCTGCTGATCTGCTGGGATATCTGGTTCCCGGAAGTGCCGCGGCTGATGGCTGCGCAAGGCGCCGACATCATCTGCAGCCTGAACAACTGGGTATGGACGCCACCACCACTGTTCGATGAATCAGGGCGCTGCATGGCGTCCTACCTGACCATGACGGCGGCACACGCCAACAACGTTTACATCGCTGCCGCCAATCGCATAGGTAGCGAGCGGGGTGGTCGCTTCCTGGGCTGTTCACTGATTGCCGGTACCAATGGCTGGCCTATTGGCGAGGTGGCCAGTGCAGAGGAGGAGGGCATTCTCTACGCCGATGTCGACCTCAGCAGCGCCCGCTCGGCGCCGATCTGGAACAGCCTCAACGACCTGCCGCGAGACAGGCGCACCGACCTTTACGATGCGACGCTTGGCTATCGCCTTCATGCACCTATGCCCCGCTGAGGAGTTGCACATGAAAACGCTACTCTTCCCCAACCGGCAGCGTTCGTCGGTGTTGATCCTTGCCTGCCTGCTGGTGCTGCTGGCAGCCAGCCTTGTACAGGGCCAATGGCCGGACTACATGCAACTGGCCGCGACGCTCGATCAGCCGCTAAGCCGCCTGCGCTGGATAGTTGGTGATATCAGCGAAGTGGCCTTCTATAAGCACGAGTTGCCCGCCCTGGGCTTGCTACTGGGAGCTTGCCTGGCGCATTGGGCCCATGTGCATGGGTATCGCTGGCACGGCTTTGCCATCTGCTACGGCAGCGGACTATGGCCGTGGGTGTTCACCAGTTCGCTGCTGGGCTTGTTGCTCAGTCACGCGTTGTGGGGATGGACCTTGGCCAGTGGCACCTGGCAACCAACCTTCGTTGCTTTCGTATCCTTGCCAGCAGCCATGGTGCTGTTGTTTGGTGCGGGTTGGCAGGTGACCATCACCGGCGCACTGCTGGGAGCGCTGTTGGTAACACCAGCCAGCCTGTTGATGGTCAACTACCTGTGCTATCCCCTGCAGTTGCCGGTGGTAGTCGGCAACGTAGGTGGCATGGCGCTGGCAAGCGTGATTGCGTTCATGCTGTGTTGGCGCTTTCCATCATGGGTACGGCCCAGCCACCCGACCGCCGTACCTGAATCCGATGCGGCCCAGCCCGACTACGGTGTGGCCTGGACCTTGCGGCGTGTACTGGCCGATTTCAGCGAAGCGCCATTCTTCGGTAATGAACTGGCCAGCCTCGGGCTACTGTTGGGGGTGTTCCTGGCATACATGCTGGCCCCCGCTGCGCCAGTCTACGGTTCGCTGCTGCTGATACCGCTGGTTGCCGGGCAGGCGCTGGCATCACTGGTGGGAGTCGTGTTCTGGCGTCGCCAATGGCAGGCCCGAGGCTGGTACCCCACTTACATTCCCATCGTCTCTATCGTACCTGCCGCTGTGCTCACCCACGGTGGAGACTGGCAAGTGGTCGTAGCCAGTGCAGTGCTGGGCGCGCTGGTAGCGCCACCGTTGGCAGTGGCCATCAGTCAGCGCTTGCCGGCCTACATGCATGGTTACATCGGCAATGTAGTGTCGATGGCCATCAGCACACTGGCGATCGTTCCGCTGGTCGGGCTGCTTGCTGGAGGTGGCGTATGAAAGCGCATGCAAACCTGCCCAAGTTGTCGATTGCCAGCCTTGGAGGGACGGTGAGCATGCGGGCAAGTGCGAGCGAATGCGGGGTGATGCCCAAACTTGACTGCGATGAACAACTGGCCGAGTTGCCGCAACTGCGTGAGATGGCCCAGCTTGAAGCTGCCACTTTGGGTCTGCTCCCCAGTGCCTCGCTGGGCTTTGCGGCGATGCTCGAGGTGCTGGCCTGGGCCCGGGGCGAGGTGGCTCGCGGAGCACAGGCGGTGATACTGACCCAAGGTACCGACAGCCTCGAGGAAACGGCGTATTTCCTCGATCTGCTCTGGCCGTTCGATGCGCCATTGGTAATGACCGGTGCCATGCGCGCGGCCAGCCAGCCGGGCAACGACGGCCCGGCCAACCTGCTGGCTGCGGCGCAGGTTGCACTGGCGCCGGGCAGCCGTGGGCGCGGCGTTCTGGTACTGATGAATGATCAGGTCCACTGTGCTGCAAGGGTTCGCAAGACGGCAAGCCTCGCGATGGCTGCATTCGAATCGCCCGGGTGCGGAGCGCTGGGCGATGTTGTGGAAGGTGCTGTGGTATATCGTCAGCCATCTGGCCCACGAGAGGTGCTGCCTTTACCGCATCGCACCGAGCACCGGGTTGCAATGCTGGAAGCGTGCCTGGACGCAGATACGGCGTTGTTGAAGGCTACAGCGGCACTGGGCTACGAGGGGCTGGTCATCGCCGGTTTTGGTGCCGGCCACGTTTCCGGTAGCTGGTCCGAAGTGCTTGGCCATCTCGCGCCGACCTTGCCAGTGATTGTTGCTACCCGCACAGGCAGTGGCCCAACAGCCACGGCCTCTTACGGTTTTGCCGGTGCCGAGATCGATCTGCAGAGCAAGGGGGTACATATGGCGGGGCAGTTGTGTCCGCGCAAGTGTCGCATTCTGCTATGGCTGTTGATCGGAACTGGCAGGCAGCAGCTGCTGCATGGCTGGTTGCCACGTTAAGCAATCTGCCCGCAAAGCTGTAAGCGCGGGCAGCCCTTCTGGCGTTGCTGTGCTAGGGTGCACACACTTTTGCTTCCCAGGATGTTCACCCATGCTCCCCGCACTCAGCGAAAAAGAACTCGACCGCCTCGAAGACCTGTTGATCACCTACGGCAATGACTACTCGGTACTCAACCTGGCCGAGCTCAATGGCTTTTTCACTGCACTGGCCAGCTCACCGACCACTGTCACCCCGGAACAGTGGCTGCCCGCGGTGGCTGGTGGCAAGGTGCCGAAATTCAAGAAGCCGGCACATGAAGAGGCGTATACGGCATTGATGCTGCGCTATGCCAGCCAGGTGGCGGAGGAGTTGGGGGACGACGTCGATCACTTCGAGCCGCTGTTCGAGGAAAGTGAAGGCGAGGCAGGCACGGTGGTCGTGATGGAGGAATGGTGCTTCGGCTATATGCGCGGCACCCAGGTCGCTGGCTGGGCCGAGCTGCCGCCGGAGCAGGACCAACTGCTCAAGGCCATTTCGCTGCATGGGCTGGAGGACAACTTCGAGCTGCTGGACCAGATGAGCGAAGAGGACATCCAGGCCTGCGTGCCGCAGGTGATCGAGGCTGCGCGTGGGTTGTTCCGGTATTTCAACAAGCTGCACTGATCTTGCACCTGCCTTGATAATACCGGCCAATATCGGTTTGTAGGAGCGGCCTTGTGTCGCGATAGGACCGCTCCTACACAGGGCATACGCGGATCTGGATACTTCCATTATTCCGCTCAGCGAAATTATGGTTTCCCCGCCACACGGATTCTGCTGCCAGCCGAACCGGTGCAGCATGTGCTCCACCAGCCCACCCCGGTGCTGATCAGGAGCCAAGCCCATGTCGAACCCGATCAAGCTTTACAACTTCCCCAAGTCCGGCCACGCCCATCGCATCGAGCTGATGCTTTCGCTGCTGAACCTGCCCACCGAGCTGGTGTTCGTCGACCTGGCCAAAGGCGCGCACAAGCAGCCGGACTTCCTGGCCCTCAACCCGTTCGGCCAGGTCCCGGTCATAGACGACAACGGCACGGTGATCGCTGACTCCAATGCCATCCTGGTGTACTTGGCCAAGAAGTACGACAACGGCACCTGGCTCCCCGAGGAACCCGCTGCCGCCGCCCGCGTCCAGCGCTGGCTGTCGGTCGCTGCCGGCCCGTTGGCCTTCGGCCCTGCTGCCGCGCGTCTGGTCACGGTGTTCGGTGCCTCGTTCAACACCGACGAAGTGATTACCCGCGCCCATACCCTGCTGAAGGTGATCGACGCCGAGCTGGCCAAAACGCCCTTCCTGGCCGGTAGCACACCCACCATCGCCGATATCGCCAACTACTCCTACATCGCCCACGCACCGGAGGGCAATGTGTCGCTGGAGCCCTATGCCAACGTACGCAGCTGGCTGGCGCGGATCGAGGCGCTGCCGGGCTTCGTGCCCATGCCACGCACCGTGATCGGCCTGCAGACCAGCGCCTGACATCCCGCCATTGCGAGGAACGCCGCCATGCAACAGAACCCGGACCA
This sequence comes from Pseudomonas sp. C5pp, assembly GCF_000814065.1. Taxonomy (NCBI): domain Bacteria; kingdom Pseudomonadati; phylum Pseudomonadota; class Gammaproteobacteria; order Pseudomonadales; family Pseudomonadaceae; genus Pseudomonas; species Pseudomonas sp. C5pp. Next base: position 8,878 of record NZ_JWLN01000016.1, read on the forward strand.
CCACTCCTCGCCCTGGCATGCGGGGGAGAAGACCCTGCAGGAAAAAGCCGGTGTCGCGGAGCGCATGGAGGCGTTCGGGCAGAAGGTCATTCGTGACTACATGCCCGACCAGCATCGTATTTTCTATCACCAGTTGCCGTTCATGGTCGCCGCCAGCGTGGACGCACTGGGGCGGCCCTGGGCAACGCTGCTGGAAGGGCCGGAAGGTTTCGTCAGCTCGCCGGACCCGCGCCAGCTGACGATCGACACTCAACTGCCAGCAGACGATCCCGCCACCCCGGGGCTGGCTGCCGGGCAGGCGGTCGGCCTGCTGGGGATCGAACTGCACACCCGCCGGCGCAACCGCCTCAACGGCCAGATCCACCAGGCCGGCGACGGGCAACTGCAGGTGACTGTGGAGCAGTCGTTCGGCAACTGCCCGCAGTACATCCAGCTGCGTGACTACACCCGTGTCGCGGAACCCGCCCAAGGGCGTGTCGATGCGACGACACTCGATGCCTCGGCTGTCAGCATGATCCAGGCAGCCGACACCTTCTTTGTCGCCAGCTATGTCGAGCATGTCGACGGCCAGCGTTCGGTGGATGTCTCCCACCGTGGCGGGCGGCCCGGGTTCATCAAGGTCGAAGGCAACCGCCTGACCATTCCCGACTATGCTGGCAACCTGCACTTCAACACCTTGGGCAACCTGCTGGTGAACCCGCAAGCAGGGTTGCTATTCATCGATTTCAGCAACGGCAACGTGTTGCAGCTATACGGGCATGCCGAGTTGCTGCTGGACAGCCCCGCCATCCAGGCGTTCGAAGGCGCCGAGCGCTTGTGGACGCTGGAGGTCGAGCAGGTGGTGCGGCGCCCGGCTGCCGTTTCCCTGCGTTGGGCCTTCAAGGAGTACGCCCCGACCAGCCTGATGACCGGCACCTGGGCCGAGGCCGACATACGCCTGCAGCAACGCCAGCGGCAGCGCCAATGGCAGGCCTGGCGTGTGCTGCGGGTGGAGCAGGAAAGCCGTGATATCCGCTCGTTCTACCTTGAGCCTCCTGCTGGCAGTGCGATGGCCTTTGCGCCCGGGCAGCATGTTCCGGTGCAAGTCCAGCTCGACGGTGAGGCGGCGCTGATCCGCACCTACAGCCTGTCCAGCGCGCCTTCCGACGGTTACCTGCGCATCAGCGTCAAAGCCCAGGGTCGGGCCTCGCGGCACCTGCATGAGCACGTCGTGGCAGGCGATGTGCTGAACGTGCGCTCGCCGATGGGCAGCTTCACGCTGGACCAGCAGAGTACGCGGCCGCTGGTGCTGATCGGCGCGGGTGTGGGTATCACGCCGTTACTGGCCATGCTGCGCGAGCAGTTGAGCAAGGGGCAGGCACGGCGCATTTATCTGTTCCATGGTGCGCGCAGCCTGGCCGACCTGCCGTTCCGTGAGGAGCTGGCAAGTTTGCGGCAACAGGCCGGCGGCCTGCTGCACGTGTACCGCGCCCTGAGCCAGCCGGAAGAGCATGCGCTGGCGGGGCGTGATTACGAGTTTGCCGGTCGGCTGGGTATCGAGCAGGTCAAGGCGGCGCTGGCGCTGGACGACTACGATTTCTACCTGTGCGGCCCAGGCAGTTTTACCCAGGACCTGTATGAAGGGCTGCGCGGGCTGCATGTGCCGGATGCGCGGATTCATGCCGAAGCCTTTGGCCCGTCAACGCTCCGGCGGCACACCGACGATGACCAGCCCACCCTGCAACAGCCGCCCGCTGCCAGCGAGCCGGTGCCGGTGTACTTTGCGGCTTCAGCCAAGGAGGCGCGCTGGGCGCCGGGTGGCGGGACGCTGCTGGAGCTGGCCGAGGCTCGCGGATTGTCGCCGGAGTTCAGTTGCCGAGGTGGGTCGTGTGGTACCTGCAAGACCCGGTTGGTCAGTGGCCGGGTGCATTACCCGAACCCGCCGGCCGAGCTGCCGGAGGCGGGGTCGGTGTTGATCTGCTGTGCCGTGCCGGCCCGGTCGGAGGAGGGGGCGCAGGCGTTGGTGCTGGATCTGTAAGGTAGTTTGTCCCGGCCCTTTCGCGGGCTCGCCCGCTCCCACAAGTACTTCACTGCCCTCAGAGATGGTGAATAACCTGTGGGAGCGGGCAAGCCCGCGAAAAGGCCGGCGCAGGCAACACAAAACGCTCAGATGAAAGATAATCCCGGCACCTCATAGAGCTCAGGAACCCGCATGGACCAGATCCACCTGATGAAGGTGTTCGTCGCCGTAGGCGAGCTGGAAAGCTTCGCCGCCGCTGCCCGCCGCCTGGACATCTCCCCAGCTGCGGTCACCCGTGCCGTCAGCGCCCTGGAGGATCAGCTGGGGGTCAAGCTGCTGCTGCGCACCACCCGTAGCGTACGCCTGACCGAAGCCGGTGGCCGCTACCTGGAAGACACCCGGCATATCCTCGCCAGCATCCACGAGGCCAACGAAGCCGCCGCCGGCATCAACGCCACGCCCAAGGGCGACCTGGCCGTCACTGCGCCCATCCTGTTCGGCAAGAAGTTCGTCATGCCGTGCATCGTCCACTACCTGCAGCAGTACCCCGAGGTTGACGTTTCCGCCTACTTCCTCGACCGCATCGTCAACATGGTCGAGGAGGGCATGGATGTGGCCGTTCGTATCGGCCCCTTGCCCGACTCCGGGCTCAAAGCACTGCGGGTGGGCAGGGTCCGGCGCATGCTGTGCGCCTCTCCCGAGTACCTGGCGCGCCATGGCGTGCCAAAGCACCCGTCCGACCTGGCAGAACATGCGGTGATCGGCACCACCAACCTGTCGCCGCGAGCCGGCTGGCGTTTCGGGGTGACCGATGAGCCGACGCTGGTGCGCATGAAGCCTCGCTTGACGGTGACCAGCAATGACGGGGCAATCGCTGCCGCCAGCGGCGGGCTGGGCATTGCCCGCCTGCTGTCGTATCAGGTCGCGGATGAGGTAGCCAGTGGGCAGTTGCAGGTGATCCTTGCCGAATACGAAGAGGCGCCGTGGCCAATCCATATACTGCACCGGGAGAGCAAGTACGGTTCGGCCAAGGTCCGCGCCTTCATTGACATGCTGGCGCAGGAACTGAGGGCTCGGCAGCTGGACTGATTCAACCGAGCAGGGTGAATGTAAAGCAACCTGGGCACTGCTGTTCCAGCCACTCCTTGGCCCGTTCGCTCAGGAAGTACCCACGATAGACATCCCCTTTGAAGAAATCGGCTTGCTCGTCGGCCTTGAGCACCTTGAGATACTGGCCGAGGTCTGCAGGTTCATGCTGTGGGTCCTTGAGCAGGTTGAGCTTGCCCACCACGAATGCCTGCCAGTACTCCGGCATGCGCTTGGCAAGCCCAGGGTCATGCGGCAGGGAGTCGATGATCGAGCTCGGCCCGCCTTCCAGATCGAGGTAATCGGTAATGGGCTTGCTGGTGTCCCAGTGCAGCCAGTCGATGTGAACGATATGGGTCTTCTCCAGATGCTCGTAACGCCCGATCCCCTTCAGGCCGCTTTTTTCCAGTGCTTCCTTGACGGGCTGGGTGAGCACCAGCGAACCCGAACGTATGTAGCCGGCCGGGGTGTACGGGCCGGCCCGCTTGATGCTGTCTACATCGGTATCTTCGTCCCAGGCGATCATGCCCTGGAGCAGTACCGCGCCCCAGTCTCCCCAGGGAGTCGGCGCGTTGTCCAAGTGATAGATATTCATACCAGGCCCCCGAGATCTTGCCGTTCGTGCCGTAGCTATGTTCATGGGCGGGCCTTGAACCTGGCTGGTCATTCAGGCGAACTGAATGAAGAAGAAACCGGCGTCGTCGCCTTGCTTGCCACGGCGTGCCTGCATGTCCACGAACAGATAGCCGTTACCTTCGCCGAACAGCCCCGCATGCTGAGGGCTGGCTTCGGCCACGTCAGCATCTATCAGTTGCATCATGAACATGTAGCGCATTGGTTCGTAGATCGTGTCCTGCATCCAGCAGGGCCTACCGCTGGGTTTGCTCAGGCCGATCCCGCTGTCCTCATCCTGATGTTCCTCGTCATGCTCTTCGTCAGTCATTTCTTCGAAATCGATGAACGCTCGCTCCAGCAGCAAGGGGGGATTGGCGGGTTCCAGCGGCTGGCTGGCGAGTTCGTGCAGGATGACCCGGGTAAATTCGCTACTGAGGACGTTCAGCAGTTCGATTTGTTGATTGACCGTATAGCGACGTTGGAGAGGGCGGCTGAAACTGCCATCCTGATGTTGCTCGACGGCGAGGAAAACCGTGATGGCCATGCCTGGTGGGACGAACATGGCCGGTTGGAAGTGCTCGCTCAGGGTCAGGATGGGCGTCAGCAACATGCCGGTTTCAGGGTTTCTCGGCCACAAGGAGAGGTCCTTGAGCAAAGCCGCGCCACCGATCTGGCCGAAGCCGCGATCTTGTTGGGACAAGAGGATTTTCTTCATGGCTGGTAACACCCTTTGCGCTTGCGGACGACCTGGCGTAGCGACGGCTAGTCAGCGATTTCGGTTACCACTCGAACAGCCCTACGAAGTTTTTCTGGTCCACAGGGCCGCTTGAGCAACTGGCGCCACGTGCCAGGATGGAAGGCTCGAGGCGGTTGCCCACCTGGCGAACAGCCTGGTACTGGCTATCGCAACCTCCGGGCAGCGACGGGGCTGGCCGCACATGGCTGACAATGATGATCTGCACACCATTGAACTGTTCCACGCGAGGCTTGCCTCCATCCCTATCCGGGCTGAATTGGCAGGGCCAGGGCATGTCCAACTCTAGCAGTGATGCATCGGAGCTGCGCAGTGCGCAACGACCTTCGTGGTTCACAAGTGCAAGCTTGTGCCCGGCAAGGATAACTTCAGGCCCCGCACTCGATGACGGGGCGGGCGCCTGCGCGCATGCATTCAGGGCGATTGCAGCCAGCAGCGTCGGCAGGGCTTTGGACACACGCTTCATTTCAGTTCCCCAGAACCGGCCTGCGGGAACAGCGCTGAAAGCAACGGCGATTCATTCACCAGAATTCGATCTCCTATCGGCCCTGGGGAGGGCGTGTGCCTGTGCGGAGTTGTTAATATGCACAGGTGCGAAACTTACATAAAGTGCCAAAGTGATATCGCGCTGGCAGGCACTTCGAAGTCGGGGTTTATGGTTTATTCATTCGCAATTGTCAAGGTAAGCTAGCCGCGCTCTACGGTTTTCAAGGACGACAGTGCTCACTCATATGAATGGATCGAAGTTTCAAAAGGGTCAGGAACTGCAAAGATTTCTTTCCCGCTATTTCGGCGTTTTCATCGCCGAGTTGCTGCTGTCCTGCTTCGCCATTGGCGGCAGTGTTTCACTGGTGTTCTCCACCTGGCTGCGCAGCCCGGACCGGTCGCTGTCGGTGCTGGCACTGGCGCTGGCAGGGGCGCTGAGCGCCGCTTCGCATATCGCCATGGTGCGGGGCTATGCATGGGGCGTGCGCGGGCTGATCGGCCTGAACGGGCTGGCCGTGTTGGCCGCGCTGCCGAGTTACGCTTACCGGCCGCACATGGGCGGCTACGTCTCGGTTTTGCTGTTCGGGCTGCTGGCCTTGCTGGTCATCAATACCCAGCGTTACCGGGAAATGCGCGTGCGCCTGGTCGGCTACCGGGACATTCGCAGGGCCAACCGGCAGGCGGCGAAAGCTGCCAAGTAACGTGTTTTCGCTGTAACGAGGCTTCTGGATGAATTTGCGCCGCATGCGTGTCGGGTTCGCTGGTTTGCTGTTGCCATTGCTTGCTGCGTGCAACGGGCACAAGGTCGAGCGCGTGGTGGTTTATGAGAACAATGTCCATCACTGGCGCATCGAGCACGTGGTGGCGCAGAACTGGCCGGTGGGGCCACGTCAGTACTACGAGGTGTTTCTCAAGGACCGCTTGCTGATCCTGCCTGCCAATGTCTTCAACGACGAGCGCGACATTAGTGAGTTCGTTGCTGCGGGCGGTTTCGACATCAGCAACTGGCGCAACGACACGGTCATCGTGGCGTTCGAGAACGTGCAAAAGCGCGAGGGCGGCAACGAGCATTTTATCCGCTCGCTGATGATCACCCCGGAGTATAAGGAAGGGGAGGTGATACTGACTGACATGGCGACCCATATGCAGATCGTGGTGCAGCGGGTGGAGCCGGTTGGGGAGGGGAAGTAGCAGGGCAGTGGTGTTATAGACAGGCAAATGAACTAGCTGTGGATGTCACCGGCTTTGTGGGAGCGGGCAAGCCCGCGAAGCAGGCGACGCGGTGTATGGCACCGGCTGCGCCGGTGTTCGCGGCTAAAGCCGCTCCCACAGGTACAGCGTGAACCCGAAGCCAACGCAGTACCTGTGGGAGCGGGCAAGCCCGCGAAGCAGGCGGTGCGGTGCATGGCACCGGCTGCGCCGGTGTTCGCGGCCACGGCCGCTCCCACAGGTACAGCGTGAGCTCGAAGCCAGCGCATTATCTGTGGGAGCGGGTTCACCCGCGAAGAGGCCCGCCCCGGCAAACCTGCCGCTTAAACCCCATGCAACCGCAACGCCCGCTGCGCACACTCCCGCCAACTCAACTTCGGCTGCTCTACTGGCGGCAGCTGTTGCACTTCCCCAGCCAGCACCACCGGCATATCCCGCATCCTCACCCAAGGCTCACTCTGCCAATACAACAACGTCGCGCTCTGTCCCCCAGGCCAGCACATCTGCCCCAGTCGCGGGACATCCTCCATCCCGTCCGCCTGCCGATCACGCAACACCGCCACCACCTCATGCGTCAGCCACCAACGCAGATGCCGGTTCTCCGGCACATGGTGATGCGCCAGCAAGGTATAGGCCCCGGACTCGCTAACCATCGTGGTTTCCTGGTACTTGCCATAGCGCAGCAACTGCACGGAGCGGTACTGATCCGGGTCGAGCTTGCGCATGCAGTGTTCGTCATAGAAGTGACCACTCAGCCGGCCGAGTTCGTGGGCGCAAAACCAGGCTTGGGATTCGAGCCAGAGGGTGTGGAGGGGGCGGTTGTGGCGGGTGAAGAGGGTAGGTGTATTGAAACTGTCCATCTTGGCCATCCTGAATTGGAGAGCCGCTGCTAACGGGAACGGAATACCGCTGCGTGAGCGTTCTTAAGCGCCAACAGACGTTATCGCGACGATACAAAAGTCACAATGAGAACCTTGTAGGAAGCTTCCTCTTCGGCTTTTTTCCTGCCAATAAAAAAGGCTGCCAATCGGCAGCCTTCTCTATGCTTCGCTCGGATTATCAATCCCAGCTCAATGCCCCACCAGTCTGATACTCGATCACACGGGTCTCGAAGAAGTTCTTCTCTTTCTTCAAGTCCATGATCTCGCTCATCCACGGGAACGGGTTGGTAGTCCCTGGGTACTCTTCCTTCAGACCAATCTGGGTCAGGCGACGGTTGGCGATGAACTTGAGGTAGTCTTCCATCATCGCTGCGTTCATGCCCAGCACGCCGCGTGGCATGGTGTCACGGGCGTATTCGATCTCCAGCTGGGTCCCTTGCAGGATCATCTGGGTCGCTTCTTCCTTCATCGCCGCGTCCCACAGGTGCGGGTTCTCGATCTTGATCTGGTTGATCACGTCGATACCGAAGTTCAAGTGCATCGACTCGTCACGCAGGATGTACTGGAACTGCTCGGCCACGCCGGTCATCTTGTTGCGGCGGCCCATGGACAGGATCTGGGTGAAGCCGCAGTAGAAGAAGATACCTTCCAGCACGCAGTAGTAAGCGATCAGGTTGCGCAGCAGCTCTTTGTCGGTTTCGACGGTGCCGGTGTTGAATTCCGGATCGGAGATGGCGCGGGTGTACTTCAGGCCCCAGGCGGCTTTCTTCGCTACCGACGGGATCTCGTGGTACATGTTGAAGATCTCGCCTTCATCCATGCCCAGCGACTCGATGCAGTACTGGTAGGCGTGGGTGTGGATCGCTTCTTCGAAGGCCTGGCGCAGGATGTACTGGCGGCACTCCGGGTTGGTGATCAGGCGGTACACGGCCAGGGCCAGGTTGTTGGCTACCAGCGAGTCGGCAGTGGAGAAGAAGCCGAGGTTGCGCATGACGATGCGACGCTCGTCTTCGGTCAGGCCGTCCATGCTCTTCCACAGGGCGATGTCGGCGGTCATGTTGACCTCTTGCGGCATCCAGTGGTTGGCGCAGCCGTCCAGGTACTTCTGCCAGGCCCAGTCGTACTTGAACGGTACCAGCTGGTTGAGGTCGGCGCGGCAGTTGATCATGCGCTTTTCGTCAACACGCACGCGGGCGCCGGAGCCTTCCAGCTCGGCCAGGCCTTCGGCGATGTCGAGGTCGTTCAGGGCAGCCTTGGCGCGCTTGACGGCGTCGGAGTCGTCGGCGGTGGCGGCACGGGCTTCCAGGGCGGCGGCACCACCGGCGCTGTCGAGCTTGTCGAGGGTGGCGGCGGCAGCGGCCTGCGCAGGGGTGTTGCCTTTGGCGGCTACTTCGCCGTCTTCTTTATCGAATTCGTCCCAACTCAGCATGGTGAGATTCTCCTGCTTGAGGGCCATCTATCAAGTATGGCCGGTGGATCTTGGTTGCGGTGCGGTGCACGCAAATCTGAGGTGCCCGAAAAGGGCTGGCCGCGGCTTTGCAGCCACGGCTTGTTGTGTCTGGCTGTGGAGAGGCGGCGGGAGTGCCGGCCTCATCGCGGGTGAACCCGCTCCCACAGGGTCCGCAGTGGTGCGGAAAACGCGTTGAGGCTTCCCGCAGGAAGCCTCGGCCTGGCCTTACTGGCAGGCTTCGCAGTCAGGCTCGTCGATCGCGCAGGCCTTCGGCACTGGCGCAGGGCCGGCTGCCTGGACCGGGGCGCTGTCGCCACCGCTGGAAACGGCGTTGAGCTTGCCGGTGTTGATGGTCGACTTCTCGGTGCTGGTCGCGGCCAGTGCACGGAGGTAGTAGGTGGTCTTCAGACCACGGTACCAGGCCATGCGGTAGGTCACGTCCAGCTTCTTGCCCGAGGCGCCGGCGATGTACAGGTTCAGCGACTGGGCCTGGTCGATCCACTTCTGGCGACGCGAGGCGGCATCGACGATCCACTTGGTCTCGACTTCGAACGCGGTGGCGTACAGGTCCTTCAGCTCTTGCGGGATACGCTCGATCTGCTGCACCGAACCGTCGTAGTACTTCAGGTCGTTGATCATCACCGAGTCCCACAGGCCACGGGCCTTCAGGTCGCGGACCAGGTACGGGTTGATCACGGTGAACTCGCCCGACAGGTTCGATTTCACGTACAGGTTCTGGTAGGTCGGCTCGATGGACTGCGACACGCCGGTGATGTTGGCGATGGTCGCGGTCGGCGCGATGGCCATGATGTTCGAGTTACGAATACCTTTCTTGACGCGCTCGCGTACCGGGGCCCAGTCCAGGGACTCTTCCAGGTTGACGTCGATGTACTTGGCGCCACGGGCCTCGATCAGGATCTGTTGCGAATCCAGCGGCAGGATGCCCTTGGACCACAGCGAACCCTGGAAGGTCTCGTACGCACCGCGCTCGTCGGCCAGGTCGCAGGACGCCTGGATGGCGTAGAAGCTGACCGCTTCCATCGACTTGTCGGCGAACTCGACGGCAGCATCGGAGCCGTACGGAATGTGCTGCAGGTACAGCGCATCCTGGAAGCCCATGATGCCCAGGCCGACCGGGCGGTGCTTGAAGTTCGAGTTACGCGCTTGCGGCACCGAGTAGTAGTTGATGTCGATCACGTTGTCGAGCATGCGCACGGCGGTGTTCACGGTGCGTTGCAGCTTGGCGGTATCCAGCTTGCCGTCGACGATGTGGTTCGGCAGGTTGATCGAGCCCAGGTTGCAGACCGCGATCTCGTCCTTGTTGGTGTTCAGGGTGATCTCGGTGCAAAGGTTCGAGCTGTGGACCACACCCACGTGCTGCTGCGGCGAACGCAGGTTGCACGGGTCCTTGAAGGTCAGCCACGGGTGGCCGGTCTCGAACAGCATCGACAGCATCTTGCGCCACAGGTCTTTGGCCTGGATGGTCTTGAACACCTTGATCTTGTTGTACTCGGTCAGGGCTTCGTAGTACTCGTAGCGCTCTTCGAAGGCCTTGCCGGTCAGGTCGTGCAGGTCTGGCACTTCCGAAGGCGAGAACAGGGTCCACTTGCCGTCATCGAAGACACGCTTCATGAACAGGTCAGGGATCCAGTTGGCGGTGTTCATGTCGTGGGTACGACGACGGTCATCACCGGTGTTCTTGCGCAGCTCGATGAATTCTTCGATGTCCAGGTGCCAGGTTTCCAGGTAGGCACACACGGCGCCCTTGCGCTTGCCACCCTGGTTGACGGCAACGGCGGTGTCGTTGACCACTTTCAGGAACGGAACCACGCCCTGGGATTTGCCGTTGGTGCCCTTGATGTAGGAGCCCAGTGCACGCACAGGGGTCCAGTCGTTGCCCAGGCCACCGGCGAATTTCGACAGCATGGCGTTGTCGTGGATCGCGTGGTAGATGCCCGACAGGTCGTCCGGCACGGTGGTCAGGTAGCAGCTGGACAGCTGTGGGCGCAGGGTGCCGGCGTTGAACAGGGTCGGGGTCGAGGCCATGTAGTCGAAGGACGACAACAGGTTGTAGAACTCGATGGCACGGGCTTCTTTGTCTTTCTCTTCCAGCGCCAGGCCCATGGCCACACGCATGAAGAACACCTGTGGCAGCTCGAAGCGCACGCCATCCTTGTGGATGAAGTAGCGGTCGTACAGGGTCTGCAGGCCCAGGTAGGTGAATTGCTGGTCACGCTCGTGGTCGATGGCCTTGCCCAGGCGCTCCAGGTCGTAGCCTTTCAGGGCCGGGTCCAGCAGCTCGAACTCGACGCCTTTCTCGACATAGGCCGGCAGGGCCTTGGCGTACAGGTCGGCCATTTCGTGGTGGGTGGCGCTCTCGGCCACGTTCAGGAAGCCCAGGCCTTCGGCACGCAGGGTGTCCATCAGCAGGCGGGCGGTCACGAACGAGTAGTTCGGCTCGCGCTCCACCAGGGTACGGGCGGTCATCACCAGGGCAGTGTTGACGTCCTTGATGGCCACGCCGTCGTACAGGTTCTTCAGGGTATCGCGCTGGATCAGGTCGCCATCGACTTCGGCCAGGCCTTCGCAGGCTTCGCTGATGATGGTGTTCAGGCGGGCCATGTCGAGCGGCGCCAGGCTACCGTCGGCCAGGGTGATGCGAATGCTCGGGTGCGGCTCGACCACGGACTCGGTGTTGACGCGGGTGGCACGCTCCTTGGCGCGCTGCTCACGGTAGATCACGTAGTCACGGGCGACCTTCTGCTCGCCGGCGCGCATCAGGGCCAGTTCGACCTGGTCCTGGATTTCTTCGATGTGGATGGTGCCACCCGATGGCATGCGACGCTTGAACGTGGCGGTGACCTGCTCGGTCAGGCGAGCGACGGTGTCGTGGATGCGCGACGAAGCGGCGGCGGTGCCGCCTTCAACTGCGAGGAACGCCTTGGTGATGGCCACGGTGATCTTGTCGTCGGTGTAGGGGACGACAGTGCCGTTACGCTTGATCACACGCAGTTGGCCGGGAGCGGTGGCGGCCAGATCCTGGTTGGAATCGGCGGCCTGCGGCACCTTGGCCTGCGGGTTCTCGCGAGTTGTGTCGGTTTGCATGGGTGGGTGTCTCCACAGTTTCTATATTGTTCAGGCGCCTTTTGGGCGCCCACCGTTCCGTCCACTTGCTCGATGGCCTGGCGGGGATGGGCAATGCATGCGCATCCGCCCGCGCGGGCGTACCAACTTCGGGACAGACTCAGGAATAAGGGGCAATGGCTCGCCGCTCCCTGGCCGAAGTCAAAGGTTCTGGGCCGGGCCCAAAAACTGTTGCTGATGGATGCCAGGCCTGGCCTGCAACACCCATACCCGAACAAGGCCCTGGCGGGCTTGCCTCGGTCGCCTCCGCAGGAGCGGTTTGGCTGCTGGAATCACTTGAAGTTCACCCGAAAAATCGCTTGATTTTGCGGGTTGACTTTTGTGTGTGATTTTGCACGAAACCCTATATCTAGTGGTTCGCTGCGATCGGGATACAAGATAATGCGGTATCGGGGGCTTTGCAAGGCGAGCGCCTGTGGATAACTTGTGCGTACTTTGTGAGTGAATGGTGGGTATTCGCTGTAGGCCTTGTGCCAAGTGGTTTGCAGTATTTTTCTGCGTCTTGCAGCCCCGGGGCAGAATTTTTCGGGCGCGAACCCTATCACAAAAAACGGTTCAGTCGAGGGGCTGCTGGAAGGTTGGCAGTACCGGATGGCAGCCGTAGTATTCCGAGGGGATGTTGCTTTTTGGTTAAAGGGTTATGTTGCCTGTGCTGGCCCTTTCGCGGGTGAACCCGCTCCCACAGGTACTGCACAGGGTTCGAAAGCGGTGCGGTCCTTGTGGGAGCGGGTTCACCCGCGAATAGGCCGGCACAGGCCATAGAAAAACAACAAACATAGGCACAAGCCATGGACCACCCCGCACCCCGCATCCTCATCGTCGAAGACGACCAGCGCCTGGCCGAGCTCACCGCCGAGTATCTGCAGGCCAACGGCTACGAAATCAGCGTCGAGGGCGATGGCGCTCGCGCCGCGCGGCGCATCGTCGACAGCCAGCCTGACCTGGTCATTCTCGACCTGATGCTGCCCGGCGAGGACGGTCTGAGCATCTGTCGTCGGGTGCGCAGCCAGTATCCCGGCCCGATCCTCATGCTGACCGCCCGCAGCGATGAACTCGACCAGGTCCAGGGCCTGGACCTTGGGGCCGATGACTATGTCTGCAAACCCGTACGCCCACGGCTCCTCCTGGCGCGTATCCAGGCACTGCTGCGGCGCAGCGAAGCACCGGACAGCAAGCGCCAGGACCTGGCCTTCGGCGCGCTGCGCATCGACAATCGCCTGCGCGAGGCGCGCCTGGGCGAACAGCTGATAGAGCTGACCGGCGCCGAATTCGACCTGCTCTGGCTGCTGGCCAGCAACGCCGGCCGGGTGCTGACGCGCGAGCAGATCTTCACCGCGCTACGTGGGGTCGGCTACGACGGGCAGGACCGTTCCATCGACATACGCATTTCCAAGATCCGCCCAAAGATCGGCGACGACCCGCTCCAGCCAAGGCTGATCAAGACCCTTCGCAGCAAGGGCTACCTGTTCGTCGGCGAGGCCCCATGAACAATTCGATCTTCCTGCGTATCTATGGCGGCATGCTGGCCGTGCTGGTGCTGGTGGCCCTGCTCGGTGTACTCAGCCTGCACTTGGTCAACGAAGTGCGTGCCGCCCAGCACCGAGAAGGCCTGGCCCAGGGCACCTTCAGCCTGATGGCCGACAACCTGGCGCTGCAGAACGATACCGAGCGCAAACGCTCGCTGCTGATCTGGGAGCGCCTGCTCGGCGTGCCACTGGCGCTGCAGCCCATGACCGCGCGCACACTCGATGGCGGCCAGCGGGCGCGCCTGTACCGCGGCCTGGTGGTGGTCGAGAAGACTGGCCCGCATGCGGCCGAGGTGCTACGCAAGGTCGGCCAGGAAGACCTGATGCTTGTGGCGCAGATCAAACAGATCAGCGAGCAACTGGCGCGGGCCACCCTCTATCTGCTGGCCGACGAACTGGTGCGCTACCCGGTGACCGAACAGCAGCAGCGCCTGGCACAGATCAAGAAAGAGAAGGGCTTCGGCTTTGGCGTGGCCCTGCAGCGCATCGAGCGGGTGAGCCTGGACGATGACCAGCGGCGCCGGGTCGAGGAGGGCGACACGGTCATGGCCCTGGGCAAGGATGGCGACTCGATCCGTGTGTTCGCCGGGCTGGCGGGTTCGCCCTGGGTGCTGGAAATCGGCCCGCTGTACCAGCTCAACCCCTATCCGCCGCAGTTGCTGATCCTGATAACCTTTCTTGGTCTGTGCCTGATCGGCCTGGTGGTCTACCTGCTGGTACGCCAACTGGAGCGGCGCGTGTCGGGCCTGGAGATTGCCGCCACGCGCATCGCCCAAGGCAGCCTGGACACCCGCGTGCCGGCCGGCGGCGCCGACTCGGTGGGGCGTCTGGCCGCGGCCTTCAACGGCATGGCCGAGCATCTGCAGCGCTCGCTGACCATGCAGCGCGAACTGGTGCGGGCGGTTTCCCACGAGCTGCGCACGCCAGTGGCACGTCTGCGCTTTGGCCTGGAGATGATCGAAAGTGCCACCACCGAGCAGGCCCGGGCCAAGCACCTGGCGGGTATGGACGGCGATATCCAGGACCTCGACAAGTTGGTCGACGAGATGCTCACCTACGCCCGCCTGGAGCAGGGCGCACCGGCGCTGAAGTTCGAGCGGGTAGACCTGGATGCCTTGCTCGACCGGGTGATCGAAGAACTCGCGCCGTTGCGTGCCGAGGTAAGGGTGGTGCGCGGTGAGTGCCAGGGTGCCGATGGCGGAGGCGCCTGGGTCGAAGCCGAACCGCGCTACCTGCACCGGGCGCTGCAGAACCTGGTGGGCAACGCCATGCGCCACGCCGAGGCCGAGGTGCGCCTGAGCTACCAGTTGGGGCAGCAACGCTGCCGCATCGATGTGGAGGATGACGGCCCGGGGATCCCCGAGGGTGTCTGGGACCGTATCTTCACACCGTTCACCCGCCTCGACGACAGCCGTACCCGCGCTTCGGGCGGGCATGGCCTGGGCTTGTCGATCGTGCGGCGGATCATCTACTGGCACGCGGGCCGGGCCACAGTGGGGCGCAGCGTCGCGCTGGGTGGCGCCTGCTTCAGCCTGAACTGGCCACGGCAGCAGGCACCGCTGTGACGGTCAGACGCTGACCAGGCTGAGCAGGTGGCCGTCCTGCAGGCAGAACTGGCCCTGCAGTTCGGCGCCATGCCGCCACTGCGGCGACAGGTCGGTGAGCAGGCGCAGGTGGGCCAGGCCTTCGGCGGACCAGTCCAGTACTTCGGCATGCTCGAAGTAGAAGCGCTGGCGGGTCAGCGGGTAGAGCGTCTTGAACAGGCTTTCCTTCAGCGAGAAGGTCAGGGTGACGGCAAGGCCGAGCTGGCTGCGGTCGAGGCGTTCGAGCTCGGGCGGGGTGAGGATTTCGCCCATCAGCCGCTCGGCACGCTGGTCATCCAGCAACGCTTCCTGATCCAGGCCCAGGCCCCGGCAACTGCCCTCGGCAGCAACCACGGCAGCAGCCCAGCCTTTACCGTGGGTGATCGAGCCGTGGATGCCGGCGGGCCAGATGGGTGAGCGGTCCTCGTGGGTGCCGGGCACGTAGTCACGGCCGTCCAGGCGCTGCAGAGCGGCGCGGGCACACACCCGGCCGGCCAGGTACTCGGCCTGGCGCTTGGCCACCGAGCGTTGCAGGCTGTCGCCTGGCACGACACCGGCGCGCTGGAAGTCATCGGGTGCCAGGCGGGCGGGGTCGAAAGCGCAACTGACCAGCACCGCGCCGGGTAGGGGGCGGGGCAGGGGCCAGTGGTGCTGGAGCGGGGCGCAGCAGGCGGGGAGTGTGTTCATGGGGGGTATTGTGCCAGCCGCAGCGGTGGTGTGGGAGGTGAAATAGCTGGGGCTGCTTTGCAGCCCATCGCATCGCGACACAAGGCCGCTCCTACACAAAGCGACGCGGTACCTGTAGGAGCGGCCTTGTGTCGCGATGGGCCGCAAAGCGGCCCCGGCAATCCTTACTTGAACACCTTCTTGAAGAACGCCTGCATATCCGCCCAGGAGCTCTCGTCCGCCGCCTTGTTGTAGGCAATATCCGGCCCACCATGTTCGCCGTGCCCCATGCGGTCCGAATCCGGGTTGCTGAACCCGTGCTTGGCCCCGGGAATACTGACGAACTGGTAGTTGACCTTGGCTGCATCCATCTCCGCCTTGAACGCTTCCACCTGCTGCTCGGTCACCAGCGTGTCCGCCGCACCATGCTCCACCAGGATATCGGCCCGCACCACGCCCGGCCTGGCCGGTGTCTGCGTACCCAGCGGGGCGTGGAAGCTCACCACGCCATCGAGCTTTTCCCCTCGCCGCGCGGCATCCAGCGCCACCTTGCCGCCAAAGCAGTAACCCACTGCCCCCAACTGGTGCTTGTTGGTGTTCGGCTGCAGTTTCAGTAGTTCGAGGCCGGCATCGAAGCGCCGCTCCGCGGCCTTGGGGTCTTTCATCGCTGCTGTCATGAATGCCTTGGCGTCGGCAGGGTGCTCGGTTTGCTTGCCGTCGCCATACATGTCGATGGCCAGGGCGTTGTAGCCCAGTGCTGCCAAGTCGCGGGCGCGGCGCTTGGCATAGTCGTTCAGCCCCCACCATTCATGCACCACGACAATGCCGGGGCGCTTGCCTTCGATGGCGTCGTCATAGGCGTAGTAGCCGACCAGGCGATTGCCGTCGGCGTCCTGGTAGGGGATCTCGCGGGTTTGTACCGCCGCTTGGGCGAGGGCGGCGCTGCACATCAGGGTCAAGGCCAGCAGGGCGCGCATGGTCACTACTCCTTGTTCTTCAAACGGTTCGTTCAGCCGGGGTTCAGCCAGGGTTCAGTCGCGGTTCAGGGTGCCCTGCTTACTCTAGCTTCCAGACCGAAACAGCGCACTCAACTGGAGTATCCAGCCATGAAAACCTTCAACACTCTGCTTGCCGCCATGGCCGTCTGCGCCGCTGGCATCACCACCGCACAGGCCGCTGACGACAACTTCGCCAGCCTGACCTACGGCCAGACCAGCGACAAGGTTCGCAAGTCCGGCCTGCTGCAGCGCAACACCGACCACCTCAACGCCGACGGCATCATCGGCAAGGACGACACCTGGGGTGTGCGCGTGGGCAAGATCAATGACCAGGGCCGCTACTACATGACTTACGACAATGTCTCGGGCGACCACAGCGGCCTGAAGCTGCGCCAGGAAAACCTGCTGGGCAGCTACGACCTGTTCCTGCCGGTGGGAGATACCACCAAGCTGTTCGGCGGTGGCAGCCTGGGCGTTACCAAGCTGACCCAGGACTCGCCGGGGGCCAGCCGGGATACCGACTACGGTTACGCCTATGGCCTGCAGGCCGGCGTGATCCAGGACATCACCGACAAGGCTTCTGTGGAACTGGGCTACCGTTACCTGCGTACCAATGCCGCCACCGAAGTGGGTGCGCACGGCGGGCCGAAGGACGGCACCCTGCGCCTGACCAGCAGCGCGCAGACCTACCTGGCTGCAAGCTACAAGTTCTGACGGGCGAGCCGGGTTATCCTGTACCGGCCTCTTCGCGGGTAAACCCGCTCCCACAGGGATCGCGCAGTTCTTCAAACCTGTGCAGTACCTGTGGGAGCGGGTTTACCCGCGAAAGGGCCGGTACAGGCAATACATATCAAGGAGCTGCACATGAAACTGCTGGTGGTCGAGGACGAAGCCCTGCTTCGCCATCACCTCTACACCCGCCTGGGCGAAGGCGGCCATGTGGTCGAGGCGGTCGCCGATGCCGAGGAGGCGCTGTACCAGGCCGGGCAATACCACTTCGACCTGGCCATCATCGACCTGGGCCTGCCCGGCATCAGCGGGCTGGAACTGATCACGCGCCTGCGCAGCCAGGACAAGACCTTCCCCATTCTCATCCTCACCGCCCGCGGCAACTGGCAGGACAAGGTCGAGGGCCTGGCCGCTGGTGCCGACGACTACCTGGTCAAGCCGTTCCAGTTCGAAGAACTCGAGGCACGCCTGAACGCCCTGCTGCGCCGCTCCAGCGGCTTCACCCAGTCGACCATTGCCGCCGGCCCGCTGGTGCTCGACCTCAACCGCAAGCAGGCGACGCTGGACGAGCAGCCCCTGGCCCTGACCGCCTACGAATACCGCATCCTCGAATACCTCATGCGCCATCACCAGCAGGTGGTGGCCAAGGACCGCCTGATGGAGCAGCTGTACCCGGGTGACGAGGAACGCGACCCCAATGTCATCGAAGTGCTGGTCGGCCGCTTGCGGCGCAAGCTCGAGGGCGAGCACGGCTTCAAACCGATCGACACCGTGCGCGGCCTGGGCTACCTGTTCACCGAGCGCTGCCGATGATCCGTTCGCTGCGGGTGCGCCTGATGCTGGCGGCCGCGGTGCTGGCGCTGCTGTTCATGCTGGCGTTGCTGCCGGCCTTGCAGAAGGCCTTCAGCCTGGCCCTGCAGGAGTCGATCGAACAACGCCTGGCCTCGGATGTGACCACGCTGATTTCCGCAGCGCGTATCGAACACGGCCAATTGCAGATGCCGACGCTGCTGCCGGACGAGCGCTACAACCTGCCGTATACCGGCTTGCTCGGCTATATCTTCGACCGCGACGGCAAGCTGGTCTGGCAGTCGCGGGCAACCGCCGCGCAAAACATCAACTACCGCCCACGTTACGACGGCCGCGGCAACGAATTCGCCCGCATTCACCAGGCCGACGGCGAAGAGTTCTTTGTGTACGACGTCGAGATCAAGCTGCTGGGTGGCCAGAGCGCCGCCTACAGCATCGTTGCCTTGCAACCTGTGCGCGAGTACCAGCACACCCTTGATGGCCTGCGCGAAAAGCTCTACCTGGGCTTTGGCGCGGCCTTGCTGGCGCTGCTGGTGCTGCTGTGGGCCGGTTTGACCTGGGGCTTGCGGTCGTTGCGCCGGCTCAGCCGCGAGCTGGACGACGTGGAGTCGGGAGTGCGGGATGGCCTGAGCGGCGAGCACCCACGGGAGCTGCTGCGTCTGACCGGCTCGCTGAACCGCCTGTTGCGCAGCGAGCGCGAGCAGCGTCAGCGCTACCGTGATTCGCTCGATGACCTGGCGCACAGCCTGAAGACGCCGCTGGCGGTGTTGCAAGGGGTGGGCGAAAGCCTGCAGCAGCGTAGCGGCGAGCGCGAGCAGGCGCGCGTGCTGCAGAGCCAGATCGAGCGCATGAGCCAGCAGATCGACTACCAGTTGCAACGCGCCAGCCTGCGCAAGAGCGGCCTGGTACGCCACAGCGTGTTGCTGCGGCCGTTGCTCGAAAGCCTGTGCAGCACCTTGGCCAAGGTGTACCGGGACAAGCGGGTGGACGTGACGCTGCAACTGCCCGATGCGGCGCAGGTGCCGATGGAGCAGGGCGCGTTGCTGGAGCTGCTGGGCAACCTGCTGGAGAACGCCTACCGCCTGAGCCTGGGCCAGGTGCGCGTGAGCCTGGAGCAGGCGCCTGGACGGTTGACCTTGTGCATCGAGGACGACGGACCGGGGGTGCCGGCGGGCCAGCGTGAGCGGATTCTGGAGCGTGGGGAGCGGCTGGACAGCCAGCACCCGGGGCAGGGGATCGGGCTGGCAGTGGTCAAGGATATCGTCGACAGCTATGACGCCGAGCTGAGCCTGGGGGATTCTCCTCTGGGGGGCGCGGCGTTCAGGATCACCTTCAACCTCGAGTGATTTGCTGGCTTGGCCGGCCTCTTCGCGGGTAAACCCGCTCCCACAGGGGGGCACTGCACTCGAGCCCTGTGCGGTTCCTGTGGGAGCGGGTTCACCCGCGAAGAGGCCGGCACAGGCAAACCACAATGGGCGGATTCCCGCCAATGCCCCTGTACAAATCCCGCCACCGGGCGGAAATCCGCCAGCCTTCCTCAGGCAATTCGCCCCGTCGTTGGGCGTTTATCCCTCGCAAATACGGCACTTGCACCCTTCGTGGGCATTTTGGCACCACCCTTGCTATTGATCCTCGCAGAGGCCTGCCCAGGCAGCTCGAACACAACGACAAATCCCTCCGGGTGCAGGAGGGTTAGCGATTCAGGTGCCCCATCGCCCTGGGAAGGGTGAACCGGCACACTTGAGGAAAATTAGCCATGACGACACGTCAGCCGCTGTACAAATCCCTGTATGTCCAGGTGTTGGTCGCCATCACCATCGGTATCCTGCTCGGCCACTACTATCCGGAGACGGGCGTCGCCCTCAAACCCTTGGGGGACGGCTTCGTCAAACTGATCAAGATGGTCATCGCCCCGATCATCTTCTGCACCGTGGTCAGCGGCATCGCCGGCATGCAGAGCATGAAGTCGGTCGGCAAGACCGGCGGCTACGCGCTGCTGTACTTCGAAATCGTCTCCACGGTCGCCCTGATCATCGGCCTCGTCGTTGTCAACGTGGTCAAGCCGGGCGCTGGCATGCACATCGATGTCAGCACCTTGAACGCCAGCAGCGTGGCTGCCTACGCCGCCGCCGGCGCGCAGCAGACCACTGTCGGCTTCCTGCTTAACGTCATCCCGAACACCGTGGTCGGCGCCTTCGCCAACGGCGACATCCTGCAAGTGCTGATGTTCTCCGTGCTGTTCGGCTTCGCCCTGCACCGCCTGGGCAGCTATGGCAAGCCGGTGCTGGACATGATCGACCGCTTCGCCCATGTCATGTTCAACATCATCAACATGATCATGAAACTGGCCCCGGTCGGTGCCTTCGGTGCAATGGCCTTCACCATCGGCCAGTACGGCGTTGGCTCGCTGGTGCAACTGGGCTACCTGATGGCCTGCTTCTACATCACCTGCCTGCTGTTCGTGCTGGTGGTGCTGGGCGGTATCTGCCGCGCCCACGGCTTCAGTGTCCTCAAGCTGATCCGCTATATCCGTGAAGAACTGCTGATCGTGCTGGGCACTTCGTCCTCGGAGTCGGCCCTGCCACGCATGCTGGCCAAGATGGAGCGCCTGGGTGCGAAGAAGTCGGTGGTTGGCCTGGTGATCCCGACCGGTTACTCGTTCAACCTCGATGGCACCTCGATCTACCTGACCATGGCTGCGGTGTTCATCGCCCAGGCCACTGACACCACCATGGACATCACTCACCAGATCACCTTGCTGCTGGTGCTGTTGGTGGCTTCCAAAGGTGCTGCCGGTGTTACCGGTTCGGGCTTCATCGTCCTGGCCGCCACCCTGTCGGCCGTTGGTCACCTGCCGGTTGCCGGCCTGGCGCTGATCCTCGGCATCGACCGCTTCATGTCCGAAGCCCGCGCGCTGACCAACCTGGTTGGCAACGCCGTTGCCACCGTGGTCGTGGCCAAGTGGGTGAAGGAAATGGACAACGACAAGCTGGCATCGGAGCTGGCCTCCGGTGGTGCGCCGCTGGTCGATACCCGTCCGACCGACGACCTGGGCGTGGCTGAAGGCCCGGCTCGTTGATCGCGGGATGGTGAAAAGAAAAAGGCGACCTCAGGGTCGCCTTTTTCATGTCTGTGCGGCGCACGGTTCCTTGTGGGAGCGGCCTTGTGTCGCGAAAGGGGCGCGCAGCGGCCCCGGGATATCAGCCATCCTGCAAGATTGCCGGGGCTGCTGCGCAGCCCTTTCGCGACACAAGGCCGCTCCCACAAGCCCTGCGCACAGCCTTCAGGCCAGCACCACCTCCAGTACCCGGATCACGTCCGGCTGCGGGTAATGCCACCTTACCTGCACATCCCAGAACTTCACCCCATACACCCGCTCGGCCGGCGGCATCTGGTAGGCCGGCCGTGGGTCCTGCGCCAGGCACTGCTCGATCAGCTCCACCAGCGGTTCACCCAGGCGCAGTGCATGTTCGCGGGCCTGGGGCAGGGCGTTGTCGACCCACTGAACGGCGATCGCGACAGGCGCTTGGCTGGCCATCTGGTTGCTGGCGCCAGGGATGCTATCGGCGTACGGCACATACGGTTTGATATCCAGCACCGGCGTACCGTCGAGCAGGTCGATCCCAGACAGCAGCAGGCGCCCTGGCTCCACGCCTTCCAGGCGCACCACCGACTGGCCGATGCCATTGGGCCGGTGAGTGGCGCGGGTGGCGAACACACCCATGCTCTTGTTGCCACCCAGGCGCGGTGGCCGCACCTTCAGGCGGGGTTTGTCTTCCAGTGCCTGGTGGAACAGGAACAGCAGCCAGACATGGCTGACCTGTTCCAGCCCCTCGACCGCATCGCCCTGGTCGAACGGCGGCAGCAGCTCGAGCACGCCTCGTGCGGCGGGCGCCAGTTGCGGCTGGCGCGGGATGGCGAACTTTTCCTTGAAACAGGAGCGGATGATGCCGACCGGGGTAACCGTATGCTGCATGGCCAATCAGCCGCGCACGCGCAGGGTCAGGCCCTTGAGGAAGTTGCGCAGCAACTGGTCGCCGCACGGGCGGTAGTTGTCATGGCCGGCCTTGCGGAACAGTGCGCTGAGCTCGGGCTTGCTGACCGGGAAGTTGACCGACTTGAGGATCGCATGCAGGTCATCTTCCTTGAGCTCGAAGGCCACCCGCAGCTTCTTGAGGATGAGGTTGTTGGTTACCGGCAGCTCGATCGGCTGCGGCGGGCGGCTGTCATCCTTGCCGCGGCGGTGGATCACCAGGCCGTCGAGAAAGTGCGCCATGACCCGTTCCGGGCAGCGCACGAAGCCTTCCTCGTCTTCCTTCTTCAGGTAGGTGGCCAGCACCAGGGGATGCACGTCGAGGCCGGATAGCCCGATGATTTCGGCCATCTTGGCGTCATTCACCTTGAGCATGTAGCGCAGGCTGCGCAGGACGTCGTTGTGGTTCATTGTTGCAGAATCCTGTTCAGGTGCCGCACCTGTGGCGCGGCGTATTGCTTAGAAACGTTCGGTAGTGGCCAGGTAGCGCCACTGGCCCAGGGGCAGCTTGCCCATCGACACGCCGCCCAGGCGAATGCGGCGCATGCCTACCAGCTCCAGGCGCAGGTAGGCGCACAGCTCGGCGATCTGCCCGGGCTGCGGGTTTTTCAGGGCCATGCGCAGGTGGGTCTCGTTCTGCCAGCTGGCCTTGGCTTTAGGCAGCTCGCGGTCATTGCGGGTGGCACCGCGCGCCAGGCGTTCCAGCGCCTGGGGTGTGGTCTCGCCGCGCACTTCAACGATGAATTCCTGTTCCAGGCGGCGCAGGTCGGCGTCGATCTTGCGGGTTACCCGCCAGTCCTGGGTGAATACCTGCAGGCCGCTGGCACCGCGCTCCAGCGGCGCCACGCAGGCCTGCCGGGCAAAATGCCCGTGCAGTGCGCGCACGCCTTCGCGGTGGGCTTCGCTGAGGTTGCCCATGTTCATGCTGGCGCGGGCAGTTTCGCTGTCCACGTTGGCCGCCTGGTTCAGCAGCAGGGTTACTGGTTCCAGCGTTTCGGCACGGGCACCCGGCAGCAGTTCGACGCGCTGCTGCTCGACCTTGAACTGCGGTTGCTCGACCACCACGCCATCGACCGTGACCCAGCCGCCCTCGATATACAGCTCGGCCTCGCGGCGGGAGCAGCCAAGCTGCTCGATAAGGCGTTTGGACAGGCGGACGGGTTCGGACATGACGGCAATTCGCAAAGGCAGGGAAAGACCTGCATTGTACCTGCCTGCGCGGCAGAGGGGCTGGGAATCTGTGTCATTTACGCCGTTTTGCGCAGGCGCATGTGCAGCAGCGGGTAGGGTTGCCCCAGGCCGTCGGTTTCCGAACGGCCGATCACCTCGAAGCCCTCATGCAGGTAGAAGCCCAGGGCTTGCGGGTTCTGTTCATTGACGTCCAGGCGCTCGGCATTCAGTTCGTCGATCGCATAGTGCAGCAGGCGCTTGCCAACCCCTTTGCCACGGTAGTCCGGTGCGACGAACAGCATGTCCACGCGCCCGTTGGCGACCCCGGCGAAGCCGCAGATGCGCTGGCGGTCCTTGCAGCAGATCAGCATCACTGCATCGAGGTAGCGACGCAGCACCTGGTCGCGCAGCAAGACGATGTAGCAATCCGGCAGGAAGTCGTGGGTGGCGCGTACAGAGTCCTCCCACACCTGTACCAGTTCGCCGTAGTCACTCAAGCGCGGGGTTTGCAGCGTCAGTACCGAATGCATGCCGGTGTTCCTCCATGACGATAAGGCAAACATAGCAGGCCCACCACCGGTCGGCTTCTCCGTGCGCTGCTTGAATCTCGGGGTTTGGCGGTCTATTAATTTCCTGTGGGAAAAATTCCCACAGAATGAAAAGCAAGAACCTGACACAGGATTCCCGGCTTGATTTGGCGTTTCTCACGGCGACGACCTGGAGACGAAATATGCAAATCCATGTGCTGTTCAAAAAAGCGATATTGGCGGCTGCCGTTGCTGGCGTGCTGTCGACTTCCATCGTTCTGGTCCCTGACTCGATTTCCAATGGCTCCAGCGCCTACGCCAAGGATGGTGGTGGTGGAGGCGGTCACGGAGGTGGCGGCGGTGGCCATGGTGGGGGTGGTGGTGGCCATGGCGGCGGCGGTGGTCACGGTGGCGGCGGTGGCGGCGGTGGAGGCCATGGTGGTGGCGGCGGTGGCCACGGTGGTGGCGGTGGAGGCCATGGTGGTGGCGGTGGTGGCGGTGGTGGCCACGGTGGTGGCGGTGGTGGTCACGGCGGTGGTGGTGGCGGCCATGGCGGTGAGGGCGGCGGCCACGGCGCTGGTGGGGATGGAGATGGCCATGCCGGCAACAGTGGGCGCGGCCATGACGGTTCCTCGAACTCTGGGCGCAGCGGCAACCACGCTGAAGCGGGTGATGATCATGGCAATCACGTTGGCGGTGAGCCTGGGGACGATCACGGCAATCACGTTGGCGGTGAGCCCGGTGACGATCATGGCAATCACGTTGGCGGTGAGCCCGGGGACGATCATGGCAATCATGTTGGCGGTGAGCCTGGCGATGACCACGGCAATCACGTTGGTGGTGAACCTGGTGATGATCGTGGCGACCATCTGGGTGGCGAACCGGGTGATGACAACAGCAGGAGCTGACTGGCTCTGAACGGTCTCATGCAGCGCCCACGGGGCGGGCCTGTATGAGGCCAGGTTCGGATACACGGCAGCCCCACTCAACGCGAATGCAATGAGCGCCGACGACTATCCCTCATCTCGTCAGGGATATGGTCACAGTTGGTGTGGGATCTTTTCCCGCGTCGTATACTGGGTTCATCTGTCAAGGAATGCGCTCAATGCAATCGCCTACCATTCCCCCTTCGATGTTAAGCGCACTGCGGCGTGTCATGCGTCCTCTGGTGCGCCTGATGCTGCGCAAAGGGGTCACCTACACGATGTTCGCCGACCTGCTCAAGGAAGTGTTCGTCGATGTGGCCCATCGCGAGTTTCGCCTGGACGGTACAGTGCCGACCGACAGCCGCATCAGCCTCCTCACGGGCGTGCATCGCAAGGATGTCCGGCGTTTGCGTAGCGAGGGGGGCAAATCGCTCGCCGCGCTGCCGGCAAACATTACGTTAGGTGCACAGTTGGTCAATATGTGGACCACTGGCAAGCCGTTCTGCTCGGAGCCTGGCCAGGCGCTGCCGTTGCCGCGTCTGGCGAGCGTTGGCGGCGATCGTTCCTTCGATGCGCTGGTGGCGAAGATCAGCACCGACATCCGCGGGCGGGTGGTGCTGGATGAGTGGTTGCGCCTGGGTATCGTCCGGCTCGACGACCAGGACTGTGTCCACCTGGAAGCCCAGGCATTCGTGCCGCAGAAGGGCTTCGACGAAAAGGCCGCGTACTTTGGGCACAACCTGCATGACCATGCCTGCGCAGCAGTGCACAACCTGAGTGGGGACGGCCAGCCGTTCTTTGAACGCAGTGTGCACTACGACGCCTTGAGCCCGGCCAGCGTCGACCATTTGCGTGCAGCGGTGGACAAGGACGGCATGCAGATGCTGCTTGCCTTCAGCCGGCTTGCATCAGACCTGGAAGATGCCGATGTGCCCAGCGCCGAGCAACGTCAGCGCATCACGGTAGGGCTTTATTTCTACACTGAAACTAACGACCCCGATTTGTCGAAGACCCCCGACCCATGACTTCCCTCGCGCGCTGCCTCAGTGTGGTCACACTGCTCCTGGGTTTCGGGCTGAACCTGGTGGCGCCTGCCGAAGTGGCCGCAGCACCGGTATGTGTCAGCCGTGACGAAGTGGGTATGGCGGGGGCGGCGGGCTTGCAGTTTCCCGGCGGTATTGGTGGTACCGGGGCCAGGACGGGCGGTGTCGGTGGTACCGGTGTACGCAGCGAAAACGGCGGAGTGGGTGGCACCGGTGCGCCGCTGCCACAGCGTCCCGGCGGCACGGGTGGGACCGGTGCGGTGGCCGACGGTGTGGACGGCACCTTCATCGATCACGGCGGGGCAGGCGGTACCGGCGCACCGATCCTGCGCCCGGGCGGTACCGGTGGCACGGGCATCGTCGGCACCATTACCGGGTTCGCCTCGATCTGCGTCAATGGCCTGGAAGTGCACTTTGGCAAGGACGTACCGGTGAGTGAAAACGGTGCGCCTGCCAGTAGCGCTCACCTGGCAATCGGCCAGGTTGTCGCGGTTGAGGCATTTGCCGGCAAACGCGGCCTGCAAGCAGGGCGCATCTCGATCCTCAACGTTTACGAAGGGCCGCTGACGGCACTGCCCAATGCTTCGGCCCCTCTGCGGGTCATGGGCCAACCCGTGCGGCTGGCTGCAGGGGCGCGGGTGGCTGAAGGGTTGCGCCCGGGCGAGCCGGTCAGGGTCAGTGGCCTGCGCGATGCCAGGGGCGAAGTGGTAGCCAGCCGTATCGAACGGGCGCCGGGGCTCAGGGAAGCCAGTGCCATCGGTGCGGTAGACCGTGCCGGCAGCCTCCAGGGGCTGAAGTTGGGAACCCGTGTGGCACCTGCGAGGGAAGTGCTGGTACGTGGGCAGTGGACCGGACGCCAGCTGGAAGTGGCGCAAACCCGCCCAGACCCGAGCCTGCCTTTTGCTGGCCGTGTGCAGACGGCGGTGATCGAGGGGCTGGTACAGCGCAGCCACGCTCAACAACTGGTGGTGGCAGGCATCAAGGTGACGCTGGGGCAGGGTACCGTGATCGTCGGCAAGCAGCCCGGGGCATTGGCGCTCGATCAACGTGTGCGGGTGAGCGGGGTGTTCAATGGCAAGCACGAGCTGCGGGCAACCCGCGTGGAGTTCGATGACGGCCGTGCCGACAACCCGGACCGAGGGCATTCGGGGCGTGGCAGCGGGCACGGCACCCGTGACGCTGAAGGTTCCAGCAATAGCGGGCATGGCGGACGCGATGCGACCAGTGATCGCATTGAAAGCAGTGATGACCACAGCGGGCACGGCGGTGTTGACGATTCCAGTGGTCGGGACGGTACTGAGCGCGTGGACAAGTCCGGAAAGTCGGAACATGTCGACACCATGGAGCGACCCGAGAGCAGCAATAGCGGAAGCTCTGACCGGGTAGAGAAGGTCGAGCTCGAAAAGGTGGAAAAAATTGAAAAAGCAGAGAAGGTTGAAAAGGTAGAAAAAGTAGAGAAGATCGAGAAAGCCGAGAAGCCCGAAAAGGTCGAGAAGATCGAAAAGCCTGAAAAAGTCGAGAAGGTCGAGAAGATCGAGAAGCCTGAGAAAGTCGAGAAGGTAGAAAAAGTTGAGAAGGTCGAGAAAGTAGAAAAGGTCGAAAAGGTCGAAAGACCCGAGACAGTAGAGAAAGCCGAAAAAGTGGAGCATCCAGAGCGATCCGGGCATTAGGCAACTAGGCTGGGTAGGTGCGATCACCTTTCCAGTTCGGGATACCGAGGTGCAGATGAGACCCACGCTCCCTCTTTTCGCCTGCTTGCTGTCATGCGCCAGCGCGTCGGTCCTGGGCGATACCTTCAGCGCCGCCATAGGCATGGACTATTCAAGTGGCGACTATGGCACGGGTACAACCTCGGAAATCTGGTACATCCCCGTGGTCGGCAAGTATGAAACCGGCCCAATGACCTACAAGGTCACTGTGCCCTGGCTGCGCATCACCAACCCTGAAGTGGGCCCGAATGGTGACCCCTTGCCCGGTGGCTGCCGGGATGTGGAAAGCGGGCTGGGAGACACGGTTGCCAGCGCCGGTTACGCCCTGCTCGACGGCAGTGACGGTGGCCTGATGCTGGACCTGATCGGCAAGGTCAAATTCCCCACTGCCGATGAAGACCAGTGCCTGGGCACCGGTGAATACGACTACACCGGCCAGGTCGACATCGCCAAGGCCTTTGGCCCGGTGACCGGTTTCGCGACCTTGGGCTGGAAGAAGTTCGGCGACCCGCCTGACAGTGATTTCGACGACCCGATATTTGCCAGTCTCGGCTTTGCCATGCCCGTGGCTGCAGGCACTTCGGCGGGTGCCTCCTACGACTGGCGGCAGAAAGTCGTGTCGACGGGCGCGCAGATCAAGGAACTTACCCTGTTCCTGACACACAAGCTCAACCAGCAGTGGAAAGTGCAACTCTATGCAGTCAAAGGCTTCTCGGATGCCAGCCCGGATGCAGAGGGCGGCCTGATGCTTTTTCACGCGTTCTGACGAAAAAGCCCCTGGCCCGGGAGTTCCTTGTGGGGAATGGCGGGGCAGGGGCTTTTCAGTTTGCTGCTGCGTTAGATGGGTTCAGCCCACATGTCGTATTCGTCGGCATCCACCACGCGGCAACGTACCTTGTCACCCGGCTTGAAGCCGTGGTCGCCATCGATGAACACGCTGCCGTCGATTTCCGGGGCATCGAAGAAGCTGCGGCCAACCGAACCTTGCTCTTCCACTTCATCGATCAACACGTCGATTTCCTTGCCGATGCGCAGTTGCAGGCGGGCGGCGCTGATGGCCTGCTGGTGGGCCATGAAGCGGTCCCAGCGGTCCTGCTTGACGTCGTCCGGCACTTCTTCCAGGCCCAGGTCGTTGGCCGGGGCGCCTTCCACCGGCGAGTACTGGAAGCAGCCCACGCGGTCCAGCTGGGCTTCGGTCAGCCAGTCCAGCAGGTACTGGAAGTCTTCCTCGGTCTCGCCCGGGAAGCCGACGATGAAGGTGGAGCGAATCACCAGCTCCGGGCACTGCTCGCGCCAGTTCTTGATACGTGCCAGGGTGCGGTCTTCGAAGGCCGGGCGCTTCATGGCCTTGAGCACTTTCGGGCTGGCGTGCTGGAACGGGATATCCAGGTACGGCAGGATCTTGCCGGCGGCCATCAGCGGGATCACGTCGTCGACGTTCGGGTACGGGTACACGTAGTGCAGACGTACCCAGGCACCCAGGCTGCTCAGGGCTTCGCACAGCTCGAGCATGCGGGTCTTGACCGGGCGGCCGTTCCAGAAGTCGGTCTTGTACTTGACGTCGACGCCGTAGGCGCTGGTGTCCTGGGAAATCACCAGGATCTCCTTGACCCCGGCCTTGACCAGGCGCTCGGCCTCGCTCAGCACTTCGCCGACCGGGCGGCTGACCAGTTTGCCGCGCATCGACGGGATGATGCAGAAACTGCAGCTGTGGTTGCAGCCTTCGGAAATCTTCAGATACGCATAATGGCGCGGGGTCAGCTTGACGCCCTGCGGCGGCACCAGGTCGATCAGCGGGTTGTGGTCCTGGCGTGGTGGCACCACTTCGTGCACGGCGTTGACCACCTGCTCGTACTGCTGCGGGCCGGTGACCGACAGCACGCTCGGGTGCACGTCACGGATGCTGCCTTCCTCGACACCCATGCAGCCGGTGACGATGACCTTGCCGTTTTCCTTGATCGCTTCGCCGATCACTTCCAACGACTCGGCTTTGGCGCTGTCGATGAAGCCGCAGGTGTTGACCACCACTACGTCGGCGTCCTCGTAGGTGGGCACGACTTCATAGCCTTCCATGCGCAGCTGGGTCAGGATGCGCTCGG
This sequence comes from Pseudomonas sp. C5pp, assembly GCF_000814065.1. Classification (NCBI taxonomy): domain Bacteria; kingdom Pseudomonadati; phylum Pseudomonadota; class Gammaproteobacteria; order Pseudomonadales; family Pseudomonadaceae; genus Pseudomonas; species Pseudomonas sp. C5pp. The sequence goes on from NZ_JWLN01000016.1 coordinate 38,321, forward strand.
AATCGACCAGGGCTTTTGGGCAACCCAGGCTTACGAAACCTACCTTGGGGGTGGCGGGCGTGGTGGACATGACTAACCTCGGTATTAAATGCAGGTCGCCCGGCCGGAATCGGGGGCGATCTTGACGGGCGCTTTTGGCGCCTCTGATCAAAAAGTGCGCAATTCTAGCGAGCGCAGGGTCGCTTGACCAGCAGAAATGCGACGAACGCTGCGCTATGCTTCGCGCCATTGCGCCGGGGGTATCAGTATCACCTGACGCATCGGGAATTTTACTGGCCTTGCAAGGCCGTCTGCGGGAGTGGTCGATGGTTCAGGCAAGCAGTCACGCCGAGGGCGGGCACGAGGGGAAGCAGGGTGCGACGCGGTCGTTGAGCCTGCTCGTGGCGGCGGTCGGGGTGGTTTATGGCGATATCGGCACCAGCCCGTTGTATACCCTCAAGGAGGTCTTCAGCGGCGGGTACGGAGTGCCGGTCAACCATGACGGCGTGCTGGGGATCCTGTCGCTGATCCTGTGGTCGCTGCTATGGGTAGTGTCGTTCAAGTACGTGATGTTCATCCTGCGCGCCGACAACCAGGGCGAGGGCGGCACCATGGCGCTGACCGCGCTGGCGCGGCGGGCCACGGCGGCCTACCCGAGGTTGCGTACGTTGATGGTGGTGTGCGGGTTGATCGGCGCTTCGCTGTTCTATGGCGACAGCATGATCACGCCGGCGGTGTCGGTGCTGTCGGCGGTGGAAGGCATGGGCCTGGCGTTTGATGGTATCGATCACTGGGTTGTACCGATTTCGCTGGTGATCCTGGTGGCGCTGTTCCTGGTGCAGAAGCACGGCACCGAGAAGATCGGCAAGCTGTTCGGCCCGATCATGGTCACCTGGTTCCTGGCGCTGGGCTCGCTGGGCGTGTACGGCATATCGCAGAGCCCGGAAGTGCTCAAGGCTTTCAACCCGGCCTGGGCGGTCAACTTCTTCGTGGTTCACCCCGGCATGGGCGTTGCCATTCTCGGCGCGGTGGTCCTGGCGCTGACCGGTGCCGAGGCGCTGTACGCCGACATGGGCCACTTTGGCCGCAAGCCGATCGCTCGGGCCTGGTTTGCCCTGGTGCTGCCGGCGCTGGTGCTCAACTACTTTGGCCAGGGCGCGTTGCTGCTGCAGGACCCGGATGCAGCACGTAACCCGTTCTACCTGCTGGCGCCGGGCTGGGCACTGCTGCCGATGGTCGGCCTGGCTACCATGGCCACGGTGATCGCTTCGCAGGCGGTGATCTCGGGGGCGTTCTCCCTGACCCGCCAGGCCATTCAGCTGGGCTACATCCCACGCATGCAGATCCAGCACACTTCCAGCGATGAACAAGGGCAGATCTATATCGGTGCGATCAACTGGACACTGATGGTCGGCGTGGTACTGCTGGTGCTCGGTTTCGAGTCATCCGGTGCCCTGGCGGCGGCATACGGGGTGGCTGTGACCGGTACCATGCTGATGACCACCATCCTGGTTTCGGCGGTGATGCTGCTGCTGTGGAAGTGGCCACCGGTGCTGGCGGTGCCGATCCTGATGGGTTTCCTGTTGGTGGATGGGCTGTTCTTTGCCGCCAACGTGCCGAAGATCATCCAGGGCGGGGCCTTCCCGGTCTTGGCCGGCGCTGTGCTGTTCCTGTTGATGAGCACCTGGAAGCGCGGCAAGCAGATCCTGATGGAGCGCATCGACGAAGGCGCGCTGCCGCTGCAGCTATTCATCAGCAGTATCCGCATTCAGCCTCCGCACCGGGTCGAAGGCACGGCGGTGTTCCTCACGGCACGCTCCGATGCGGTGCCCCATGCGCTGTTGCACAACATGCTGCATAACCAGGTGCTGCACAGCCAGGTGGTGCTGTTGACGGTGGTCAGCGAGGACCGGCCACGCGTGCCGGAACAGGAGCGCTTTGAAGTGGAGGCCTATGGCGATGGGTTCTTCCGCGTGTTGCTGCACTTCGGCTTCATGGACGAACCGGACGTGCCGGCGGCGTTGAAGCTGTGCCACCTGGAAGACCTTGACTTCAGCCCGATGCGCACCACCTTCTTCCTCAGCCGCGAGACCGTGATCGCCTCACGGCTGGAGGGGATGTCGCGCTGGCGGGGCAACCTGTTCGCGTTCCTGCTGAAGAATGCCAACGGCAACTTGCGCTTCTTCAACCTGCCGCTGAACCGGGTGATCGAGCTGGGGACCCAGGTCGAGATCTGAGGGGCAACACAGATTTCAAGGCAGTACCCGCTCCCACAGGGAGCGCATAGCTTTCAAAGCTTGCGCTGTACCTGTGGGAGCGGGTTTACCCGCGAATGGGCCGCAAGTCTTATCAGTTCTGCTCAGCCACACTCGACTTGCCCTGGCGCGTCTCGATCTCACCGATCAGGCGCTTGGCCAGTGCCGGGTAGTTTTCGTCGAAGTGGTGCCCCCCCGGCAGCTTCAGGCGTTCACCCACCGCAGTCTTGTCGGTGCAACCGCTCTCGTCGGTTTCTTCCACGCCATACACACACACCACCTTGGACGCCGGCAGTTTGGCCATTTCCGGCCCGGTTGGCGCTTCCTGGCCTTCCTTGCCCAGCCAGCCCTCGACTTCGATCTCGAAGCTGCCGCTGCGTGCAAAGGCCAGCAGCATCACCGCGTCGATACGCTGCTGGTCCTCGGCCGGCAGGCGGTTGTAGATCGCCGGCAGGACGTCGGCACCGAACGAATAGCCGGTCAGCACGAAGCGCTTGGTGCCCCACTTCTGTCTGTAGTGCTGCATCAGCTCGGACAGGTCGGCGGCGCTTTGTTCCGGGGTCTTGTGTTGCCAGTAGTAGCGCAGCGTGTCGATGCCGACCACCGGGTAACCAAGCTTGGCCATTTCCCCGGCCACGTCGCGGTCCAGGTCTCGCCAGCCGCCATCACCGGAAAGGAACAGGGTGACCGTGTCGGTGGTCTGCCCGGCTGGCACCTCGACTACCGGAATGGCCAGGGCGTTGCCGTCGTGGCCGACCAGGGCCTGGGTCAGTTGGGCCTTGAGCACTTGTGGCAGGTGGATGTCGTAGTCACTGATGCTGGTTTCGGCATTGGCCTGGTCGCGCACGAAGGCGGCGCTGGCGTCATCCGGGTTGTCGTTCCAGGCGACGTTCCAGTGGCCGTGGGCGGCCGATTTCGGCAGCGCTGTCTGGCAGCCCGGCTGTTCCAGGCTGAAGCCCACGGAAATCGCCCGCGCCTTGTCGTTGTTCTGGCTGGCCAGCCAGCGCCAGGCCTGGGCGGCGCCAGGGCCGATACCGGCAACCAGGGTCGGCTTCTCCGGTAACTGGCCCAAGGCCTGGTCCAGGGCCTGTTGTTGTTTGCTGCAGTCATTGGGCGGCAGGATCACCTGCACCAGTTGCGCTTCGCCAGCCTGGGCCAGGTCCAGCAGCTGCCTGTCGGTCAGCGCCTGGTCCTGGGGTACGCCGATGGCCACCCGGGCCTTGGGGTGCACGGCTGGGGTCACACGGGTGATGCGGGTGTCATTGATGCTCAGTTGTTCCAGGCGTGCCTCGGGAGCCGGGCGCGTCCATAGCCAGAACGCCAGCGCGCCTCCCAGGGCAGCCAACAGCAGGGGAACCAGCAGGTACAGCCAAAAGCGTCGGGTCATCAACGTTTCACCAATCCAGTCAGGCCGCCTGCGATCAGGGCGGCGGTGTCAGCCAGTGCCACCAGCGGGTCGAGCCCGGCCGGCACGGCCATGTAACGGGGTTCCCAGTCCGGTTGGAACTTGTCCTTGAAGCGTCGAAGCCCCTGGAAGTTGTACAACTGCTCGCCACGGCGGAACACCATCGAGCCCAGGCGCTGGGTCAAGGGCGCGCCACGCCGCGGCTGCAGACCGGAAAGCGGCACCATGCCCAGGCTGAAGCGGGCGTAGTCATGGCTTTTGTAGTGCAAGATCAGGCCGATCATCATGAATTCCATGGTCAGCTTCGGGGCCTCGGGGTGCGCACGCATAAGGTCAAGGCTGGCCAGTTCCTTGCCATGGGTTTCCAGCAGGTTGGCGAAAGCCACCGGGCGGCCTTGGAAGCGGATCAGGGCAATGCGAAAATGCTGCAGGTATTCAGGGCTGAAGCGCCCCAGCGAGAAGCCTTTCTCGCGCACGTTCTTGCCGCCAAGCCAGGCGTCGGAAATTTCCTTCAGTTCTGCCAGCGGGGCATGCCCGGGTTCGTGGATTTCCAGGCTCAGGCCGTCACGGCCGCCACGGTTCCAGGTGTAGCGCAGGTCCTTCATTTCCTTGCCCTTGGCTTCGAGATCGAAACGGCGCAAGTCGACCCGGGCTTCTTCACCCAGCTTCAGCGCAGTCAGGCCGATGTCCATGTAGAACGGCAGGTTCTCCGCGCGCACCTGATAGAACACCGGGCGGGCATGGTGCAGGTCGCATAGGTCACGGAACTGCCAGATCATCTCGGCGCGCTCCTGGGCCGGGCCGATCGGGTCGTACAGGGCTACCAAGCTGCGACCGCGACGGGCGTACATGAGGAAGGCGTTGTTGCCAGGGTGGAACAGCAGCGCCTTGTCACCGGTCAGCGCCAGGCCGCCATCTGGCTGGTCGGATGCCAGCAGAATGCGGTTGGCACGCAGCAGCTCTTCTTCGTCAGGCAAGTGGATCACCGGTGGTGCGGTACGCAGCAGCCAGGTCAGGGCCACGGCCGCCAGCAGCAAGGCGCTGCCCATGGCGGCGCGCAGACCACGCGGGGCATCGGCATCGAGGGTGAACTGCCACCACAGCTGATGGCTGTAGGGAACATCCTGGTAGGCGAACAGCAACAACCAAACCGATGCGCCGACCACACAGGCGCTGGCAACCAGAAACACCGGCGAGAACGGCAACTCGAGCAAACGGCTGGGGCGGTAGAAGGAACGGCGGAACAGAGCGAGCAGGGCGGCAGTGAGGGTCAGCAAGCAGGCCTCTTCCCAATCGAAGCCCTTGAGCAGCGACAGCAGGGCACCGACCAGCAACAGCACGGTGGTCAGCAGCCAGGCGGCGGACAGGCGCCGGCGCAGGCCTTGGGCCAGCAGCAGGCACAGCACGCCGATCAGGCTGGCGCCAAAATGCGAAGCATCGATCAGGCGGTGCGGAACCAGGAAACCCATGTGCTCCAGGCGGGTGTCGATTTCGGGCGTGGCACCGGAGAACAGCAGCACCACCCCGGACAGGAATACCAGGATCGAAAGGATCGGTGCAGCCAGCCCGGAAGCGGCCTTGATAGCCTGTTGCGCGAACAGCAGGCGCCGGGCCTCGTTGGCCAGCAGCAGCGCGCAGGCCAGCAGCAGCGGCAGCACCACGTAGATCAGCCGATACAGCAGCAGTGCCGCTGCCAGCGGCGCCGCGCCAAGTTGGTCGGCAAAAGCCGCCAGTAGTATGGCTTCGAATACCCCGACGCCGCCCGGTACGTGGCTGAGCACACCTGCGGCCAAGGCCAGCAGGTACACCAGGACAAAGGCACCGAACGGCGGTGCTTCGGGCAGCAGCAGATACAGCACGGTGGCGGCAGCGGCGACATCCAGTGCGGTGATCAGCAATTGCAGGGCGGCCAGGCGTGCGCCCGGCAGGCGCAGCGTGCGGCGGCCCAGTTGTACCAGCAGGTTGTTGGCCAGTGGCTGTTCAGCCAGGCGTCGGCGGTACAGGCCGAACACCAGCACGCTGCACACCAGCAACACCGCTATGGCGATACCCGCCAGCAAGCCTGGCGCCAAACCCAGTGCGGCCGAGGCCGCCGGCAGGTCGCTCAAGGTCGCCAAGGCGGCCAGAGGCGGTAGCGCGCAGCCCAGTGACAGGCTGGCAAAAACGGTCATCCGTGCAACTTCACCTGCGCCAACCCCTTGGCGTGCATACAGGCGATAGCGCACCGAACCGCCCGAAAGCATCGACAGGCCGATGGCGTTGCCTATGGCAAAAGCGCTGAAGCCGCCCAGCACCAGGCTGCTCGCGGGCAGTTTCACGCCGGCATAGCGGCTGGCCGACCACTCGTAACCGAGCAGAATCACGAAACCGAGCACAGTTGCCAGCAAGGCGCCAAGTAACGACTGGGTAGGCACGCTGAGCATGGCATCGTGCAAGGCATAGATGTCCAGCTCGCTCAACAGGTGGCGACAGGCGACCAAGGCCATGGTGAACAACACCAGGGTAACTACCAGGCCGATGGGCTGGCGGTAACGGCTCAGACGCTCCAGCAAGGGCAAACGTTGCGCGGCGCCAGGCAGCGTTGTGGCAAGCGGCACCGGGGATTCGGGATTGTGCGAAGTCATGGATTGCCCCGGGCATGCAGCGCGAGGTGAGGGAAAGGTGTGGCCAAGTGAAAGTCCCTTAGGAAAAACGTATCCAATGTTACTCCGGCCTTGAGCGCTTTCAGCGGCCTGGCAGGGTTAAAGATAGTTCATCCTGGGCATGACCTCTCAAGCCTGCGGGTTGGCTGGAGGACGGAAGAATCGGGGGCGACGAAAAGCAGGAGGGGAGAAGCAACAAACCCCGCGCTGCTGTTACACAGGCGGGGTTTGTTCTGACGAATATGGTTGCGGGAGCCGGATTTGAACCGACGACCTTCGGGTTATGAGCCCGACGAGCTACCAGGCTGCTCCATCCCGCGTCAGTGGGGCGCATTCTACAGTTTTCAGAATGGCTGTCAAGCGCTACTCGTTGATTTTTTTGAGATTTCTATCAGCGCATTATTTGACGCAAAGAAAAAGGCCACTGCGTGAACAGTGGCCTTTTCTCGAATCTGGTTGCGGGAGCCGGATTTGAACCGACGACCTTCGGGTTATGAGCCCGACGAGCTACCAGGCTGCTCCATCCCGCGCCTGTGAGATCGAATTCTACGGATTTACCCGTGGGTGTCAAGCTTTTTTCTGAAAAAACCTTTCCTGTTCAAACTCTTAGCGTCTGTATATGGCTCGCAGCTCAGGCGCGACGGGGCTTTCAGGCCGATTATCGAGCAATGTCGCGCACAGGCTGCATACCCGAGGGCGCATGCGATACTATCTGTATGAATTTACAGTGCTGACGGTCATCCATGTCCTTGCGCAAGATCATCCACGTCGACTGCGATTGCTTCTATGCCGCGATCGAAATGCGTGACGACCCTCGCCTGGCCGGGCGGCCCATGGCGGTGGGGGGCTCGGCCGACCGCCGTGGGGTGATCGCCACCTGCAACTATGAAGCGCGTGCCTACGGCGTGCGTTCGGCCATGTCGTCGCGGCACGCGCTGAAGCTGTGCCCGGACCTGCTGATCGTCAAGCCGCGCTTCGAGGCCTACCGTGAAGCCTCGCGGGAAATCCACACGATCTTCCGTGACTACACCGAGCTGATCGAGCCGCTGTCGCTGGACGAGGCCTACCTGGATGTAAGTGACAGCCAGTGGTACTCGGGCAGCGCCACGCGCATTGCCGAGGATATCCGCCGCCGTGTCGCCCGCACCCTGCATATCACTGTCTCGGCCGGTGTGGCGCCAAACAAGTTCCTGGCCAAGATCGCCAGTGACTGGCGCAAGCCCAATGGCCTGTTCGTGATTACCCCGGGCGAAGTGGAGGCATTCGTCGCCGCCCTGCCGGTGGCCAGGTTGCACGGGGTGGGCAAGGTAACGGCAGACAAGCTGGCGCGGTTGGGTATCGAAACCTGCCTGGAGCTGCGCGAATGGTCGCGTCTGGCACTGGTGCGCGAGTTCGGCAGCTTTGGCGAGCGTTTGTGGGGGCTGGCACGGGGTGTCGATGAGCGTGCCGTGCACAATGACAGTCGCCGGCAGTCGGTCAGCGTGGAAAACACCTACGACACCGACCTGCCGGACCTGGCCAGTTGCCTGGCACGGCTGCCCGAACTTCTGGAGAGCCTGAACGAGCGTATCGCCCGCATGGACAGCAGTTACCGGCCGGAAAAGCCCTTCGTCAAGGTCAAGTTCCATGACTTCAGCCAGACCACCATGGAGCAGGCGGGGGCGGGCAGGGACCTGGAGAGTTATCGACAATTGCTGGGGCAGGCGTTTGCCCGTGGTGGCAAGCCGGTGCGCTTGCTGGGGGTAGGCGTGAGGTTGCGCGACTTGCGCGGGGCGCATGAGCAGTTGGAGCTGTTCCCGCCGAAATGAAGGGGCTGCATGGCAGCCCCAACGTGTTACTGCGCGCCCGGGTCGGCCACCAACCGGCCAGTGGCCTTGGTCAGCGACTGCAGAAACTCCTGCTGCAACTCCGGATCGTTGCGGGTCAGTTCGATCAGGCTCTGTTCCATTTCACTGGCTTCTTCTTCCAGGCCGAGTTCGGACAAGCGCTTGACCCGGTGAACCCATTGGCCGACATCGTCATCTTCGAGGTCATCGAAGATCAGTTCATGGGCCTCGAGCAGTTTGTTGCGCAGGGTGGCGCTGACCAGCAGGCTGGCATCGCCACGTACCGCGTTGTCCTCGTCCAGCACCTGCAGGTGCAGGGTACCGATGTGGTTGAGGTTCTGCTCGGAGAACGGGCTGTCGAGCAGGTTCAGGCGTAGCACGCCGTTCCTGTCGGTGGTCAGCTCGTGGGTCATCTTGCCGGCCTTGACCTCGACCAGGCGTTCGCTCCAGGGCACGCTGGTAGATTCCTCGCGCTTGCCTTTCTGCACTTCGCTGATCCCGGCCAGGTTCTGCTGGGCACGGCCGTTGGACGGCACGTTCATGAACGGGTTGAGCCCGTCCACGCCGTAGCTGAGCCAGTCGTGGGTGATGCTTTCCGGGAGGTTGCCCAGGGCGAAGACATTGACCACGTTGGCACCCACGCCTGCCACCACGGCCACCGCACCCAGCGGGATCTCGTAGATCTCCCGCCAGGGCTGGTAAGGCGTATAGCGGTCATAGCTGCGGGTGACTTCGAATTCGGTGACTTCGAAGCGCTTCTGCTCATGCACGCGCACACGTCGTTGCGGAAGCTCCATCACCTTCGGCTCGCCGACATCGATCTGCAGGGTGTGCTCGAGCAGTTTGCGCTCGACGCGCTCCTCGTGGTCGCTGCGCTGGGACATCTGGTTGGCGCAGCCGCTGACGAGCAGGGCGCCGCACAGTGCGGCGCCCCCCAGGGGAAAGGTACTTCGCTTGAACATGATCACTCGTGCATTGGTTATCAGCGGCGAACGCGGGCCTGCAAGAAGGTCAGCACTTCATCGAGCGGCAACGACTGGGCGTCTTGCTCGGTGCGGTGCTTGTACTCCAGGTTGCCTTCGGCCAGGCCGCGATCGCTGACGACGATGCGGTGCGGGATGCCGATCAGCTCCATGTCGGCAAACTTGATGCCTGGGCTGGTCTTCTTGTCACGGTCGTCCAGCAGCACTTCGTAGCCGGCGGCGGTCAGCTCGGCGTACAGCTTGTCGGTCGCCTCGCGAACCACCTCGGTTTCGTAGCGCAGCGGTACCAGAGCGATCTGGAACGGGGCCAGGGCGTCGTTCCAGATGATGCCCTTGTCGTCGTAGCTCTGCTCGATGGCGGCTGCGACCACGCGGGACACACCGATGCCGTAGCAGCCCATGGACAGGGTTACCGGCTTGCCGTTCTCGCCCAGCACCTGGCACTTCAGCGCCTCGCTGTACTTGGTGCCGAGCTGGAAGATGTGGCCCACTTCGATGCCGCGCTTGATCACCAGGGTACCCTGGCCGTCCGGGCTCGGGTCGCCTTCGACCACATTACGCAGGTCGGCGACCTGTGGAACCGGCAGGTCACGCTCCCAGTTCACGCCGAAGTAGTGCTTGTCGTCGATGTTGGCGCCAATGCCGAAGTCGCTCATCAGGGCAACCGAGCGGTCAATGACGATTTCCAGCGGCAGGTTCAGCGGGCCGAGCGAGCCGGCGCCGGCACCGATGGCCTCGCGCAGTTCGGCGTCGGTGGCCATGACCAGCGGGTCGGCAACCTGTTCCAGCTTGGCCGCCTTGATTTCGTTGAGTTCATGGTCGCCACGCACGATCAGTGCTACCAGCTTGCCTTCTTCGGCGCCGCGCACGATCAGGGTCTTGACGGTCTTCTCGATCGGCAGGCCGAAGTTTTCCACCAGCTGGGCGATGGTCTTGGCGTTCGGCGTGTCGACCAGGCGCAGTTCCTCGGTAGGAGCTGGGCGCACGGTTTCACGCGGGATGGCCTCGGCCTTCTCGATGTTGGCGGCGTAGTCGGAGCTGTCGCTGAAGATCACGTCGTCTTCGCCGGACTCGGCCAGTACGTGGAACTCGTGCGAATAGCTGCCACCGATGGAGCCGGTATCGGCCTGCACTGGGCGGAAGTCCAGGCCCAGACGGGTGAACACATTGCTGTACGCCTGGTGCATGCGGTCGTAGGTTTCCTGCAGGGAAGCCTGGTCGGCATGGAACGAGTAGGCGTCCTTCATGATGAACTCGCGACCGCGCATCAGGCCGAAGCGCGGGCGGATCTCGTCACGGAACTTGGTCTGGATCTGGTACATGTTGAGCGGCAGCTGTTTATAGCTGGACAGCTCGTTGCGGGCCAGGTCGGTGATCACTTCCTCGTGGGTCGGGCCGACGCAGAAGTCGCGCTGGTGGCGGTCCTTCAGGCGCAGCAGCTCGGGGCCATACTGTTCCCAGCGGCCGGATTCCTGCCACAGTTCGGCGGGCTGGATGCTGGGCATCAGCACTTCCAGGGCGCCGGCGGCGTTCATTTCCTCACGCACCACGGCCTCGACCTTGCGCATCACCCGCAAGCCCATCGGCAGCCAGGTGTACAGGCCAGAGGCCAGTTTGCGGATCATGCCGGCACGCAGCATGAGCTGATGGCTGATGACCACTGCGTCGGCAGGGGTTTCTTTCTGGGTGGCGAGCAAATATTGACTGGTGCGCATGGTGAGCCGTGTCGATTGCCTAAGACATTGAAATGACCCCGCATTGTACGGGGGCGAAACGAAGGCGTACAGGATGCCCCAGGGCGTGACGCTTGTCAGCCAAGAAAAAGCCCGGCGTGATCGCCGGGCTTTTTCAGGTGCGGGGCACTGCAAGCCAGGCTTACAGGATGCTCAGCGGGTACTCCACGATCAGGCGCAGTTCGTCGATCGATGGGGAATCGTAGTAGACGCCATCGGAAGAGCGATAGGTGGCTTGACGCACGCGGAAGCTCAGGTCTTTTGCCGGGCCGCTCTGCAGCACGTACTTGATGTCGACGTCGCGTTCCCATTCCTTGCCGTTGCTGGTGCCGGCGACGTTGGCGTCGGTACCACGTACATAACGGGTCATGAAGGTCAGGCCCGGGATGCCGTATTCGGCGAAGTTCAGGTCGTAGCGAGCCTGCCAGGACTTCTCGTCTTCGGCGTTGAAGTCGGAACGGGCCACGGAGTTGGCCAGGAAGATGGTGCCGCCGCCGTCGATGCCATAGCCATAGTCGCCGTCGCCGGTGACTTTCTGGTAGGCCAGGGTGAAGGTGTGAGCGCCGATGTTGTAGGCGCCCGACAGGCTGAACGCGCGGTTGTCCAGCTTGTCGCCATCGAATGCGCGGTACTCGGCCGAGCCTTCGCTCTTGGTGTCATAGATGTTGAAGTCGAACACCAGGCCTTGTTTGTCCGAGATCGGCAGTGCCCAGTTGACGTTGGCGTAGTATTTGCGCCAGTAGTCTTCAACCTTCGAGTAGTACAGGCTGGTGCTGAGGTTGTCGGTGAAGGCGTAGGTACCACCTACCACGTTGGCTTCCTTCAGGCCGAAGCTGTCGCGGTTGGTCTGCTCCTGGGCGGTCAGGCTGGTGAAATGACCAGCGTGCAGGGTCAGGCCCTCGATCTCGTTGCTGGTGATCAGGGTGCCCTGGGCGATTTCAGGCAGCAGGCGGCTGTCGTCGGTGGCGAAGACCGGAAGAGCGGTGAACTGGTCACCCACTTTCAGCACGGTGTCGGAGATGCGGAATTTAACCGCGCCGCCGGCTTTGGAGTAGTCATCCTGCGAACGGCCGTCAGAGCCGGTAGGGAACAGGCCGGTACCGGCGCGGCCCTTGCCGCTGTCCAGTTTCAGGCCGAGCATGCCGATGGCATCGACACCCACACCCACGGTGCCCTGGGTGAAGCCGGACTCGAAGGTGCCGAGGAAGCCCAGGCCGGTTTCTTCGCGACGGCTCTGGGTGCCGGCTGGGTTGTTACGGAAGTCACGGCTGAAGTACAGCATGCGGGTCTTGACGTTCAGCTTGCTGTCTTCGATGAAACCTTTGGACTCGTCCTGGGAAGAGGCCAATGCCAACTGCGAGGTCCCTGCCGCAACGGCCAGGGCGATCATGCTCCACTTCATCACGCGCATCGTGATTTGCTCCTTTGGTTTTTAGGAAGAGTACCGCTGCGTCCAAGTGTTCTAGTTATATGGGGCAGCTCTTTCTTGTTATGTCGGCGAAAATGTATAGCACGCTGACTGTTCTTGGCGATATGGGTATAAGCATCCTTTTCGGAACTTTTTCACCATGTCGCTTCTAGGTAGTTCCATGTCGCAAATCACGCCCCGGTTTAAGGGCCGTCAACACCAGCGCTGCTTCTTTCACCGTAATGAACCTGTAACTACCGATTCCGGTTGGGAAACTCCCTGGTAACCACTGTCGCTGTTGTTATTTGTCGCGTTCACCCGCCGATGCAGATGTCGTGCCGACTTGGCGTGAAAGGAATGCAACAAGCGTGCTCAAAATTCACAACGCTTCATGAAATTTTCACAAAACCTGCTACCGGGGGTCGGAAAGTGCCGTAAACACGGGGCGCAAGCCGCCTGATGCAGTAGTACATTCAAGAATCATTAAATTTTGAAAAGCTGTCATGAAAGTCAATGTGTTACCGCAACTTGTTCATGCAGCGTCACCCGTGGGGTGACAAGTGTGGGGCGAGGGGTATCGGTAGCCTCATTTTGGTGCGAAAAGTAGCGCTGTGTTACCGGGAACGTGCAGGGTATCCTTGCAGGCCTGTTTTCCGCGTGAAGCGGGTTGGTTCTGCCAGAAGGAGATTTGCCGTGTTCGTCCTCGATTCGCGTTTGCAGCAGGATTCGCTGGTGCTGGGGGAGTTTGCGCTGTGCCAGTTGCTGCTGAGCAAGGACGCCAACTATCCATGGTTCATCCTGGTGCCCAAGCGCGCTGGCATCAGCGAAGTGTTCGAGCTCGATGCTGCAGAGCAGCAGCAGTTGTGGCAGGAAACCACCGGTCTGGCCGAAGCGCTGAAAGCCAGCTACAGCGCCGACAAGATGAACGTGGCTACGTTGGGTAATGTGGTCAGTCAGTTGCACATGCACGTGATCGTGCGCATGCGCGACGACGCGGCCTGGCCGGCACCGGTGTGGGGCAAGTGCCCGGCGACGGCGTACACTGACGACCAGGTGCAAGCCATCCGCCAGCGCCTGCGCGGGCTGCAGCTCGCCGGTTACCAGGAGGCCTGACATGTCGCTTGAATCACGAGTGGTCGAACTGGAAACCCGCCAGGCGTTCCAGGATGACACCATCCAGGCGCTGAATGACGTGGTGGTCGAGCAGGGGCGGGTGATCGAGCGGCTGCAATTGCAGATGGCGGAGCTGATCAAGCGTTACGAAGAGATGGTTGGCCAGTACGGCAGCGAAGGGGACGAGGCGCCACCGCCTCATTATTGATACCTGAACCCCTGCGGGAGCGGGCATGCCCGCTCCCGCAGGGGATGGTTTCTGCAAACAAGATCAGCGACGGGTTACCGCAACCACATCCTCGGCCTGCAGGCCCTTGTCGCGGTGCATCACGGAAAACTCCACGCGCTGGCCTTCCACCAGGATGCGGTGGCCTTCGCCACGAATGGCGCGAAAGTGCACGAAGATATCATCGCCCGAGTCGCGGGAGATGAAGCCGAAGCCTTTGGACGTGTTGAACCATTTCACGGTGCCGGTATCACGATTGCCGGCATCCTGCGCGGTATGCTGGCTGGCGCGTGCCTTGCGTGCGCTGCGGGCAAAGCCTACGGCCAGGTGCACGGCCACGGCCAGCGCTGCGCAGACCAGTGCGGCCAGGTTGCCCATTTCCGGGCGGGCCAGCAGTGTCAGGGTCTGCAGCACCACAGCCACCACCAGCAGGGCGCAGGCCAGATGCTGCAGTTGTTGCCGTGCGCCACGGTAGTACAGTGGCACGACGGGGGCCAGTACGAGGTTGAGCAGGCCGAGCAGGGCGAGGTAGACCGCGTCGGGTTGTTGCAGGAAGGGTAACGCATCGGTTTTCAGGCTGGGCATGAGCGATAGCAGCAAGGCTGCCACGCCCGTCACCAGATGGACGATCTTGAACATGGGGTTGGCTCACAGTTGATAAGGCCGATCACAGGAAGAGCTGGCAGCACGGTGCGCATGAGGTGTAGAGCGCGAACACGCGGCAGGCCAGCCTATGCACCCGGCAAATGGCAATCCGCACGGGTGGCACCATGCCTATTTAACAGTAAAGCCGCAGGCTACTCAAACCGCTGTCCCCGATGGGCGATGTGTTGCGCCATGTCACATGCGGCGCAGACCAAGTGTTGCTACAGTGGTCGGCACCCGCTTGGGTCTCACGCCTTATGGAAAGGGGAACTTCATGGCAATTGATATCGGTATCAGTGAAGAAGATCGCAAGTCCATCGTCGATGGGCTGTCCCGCCTGTTGTCGGATACCTATGTGTTGTATCTGAAAACCCATAACTTCCACTGGAACGTCACCGGTCCGTCGTTCCGCACCCTGCACCTGATGTTCGAAGAGCAGTACAACGAACTGGCGCTGGCGGTCGACTCGATTGCCGAGCGCATCCGCGCCCTGGGCTTCCCGGCACCGGGGTCCTATGCATTTTATGCGCGGCACTCCTCGATCAAGGAGGAGGAAGGGGTGCCGCATGCCGACGAGATGATCCGCCAGCTGGTGCAGGGCCAGGAAGCCGTGGTGCGTACCGCGCGCAGCATCTTCCCGGTGGTGGACAAGGTCAGTGACGAGCCGACCGCCGACCTGCTGACCCAGCGCATGCAGGTGCACGAGAAAACCGCCTGGATGCTGCGGGTGCTGCTCGACGGCAAGTAGATACCCAACGCTGTACCGGCCCTTGTAGGAGCGGCCTTGTGTCGCGATGGGCTGCGAAGCAGCCCCAGCAATTTGTGCAATTGCACTCAAGCCTTGGGGCTGCTTCGCAGCCCACCGCGACACAAGGCCGCTCCTACAGGCCCTGCGCAATTTGTGCAGGAAGATTTTGCCGCTGCTTTAAGCTCGCCCATCAGCGCTTCATAGGCCACCTGGTACCTGTGACGAGGAAGTGTGGCGCATGACGCAAGCAAGCAAGCGTGTGGCTGGCCTGGGGCGTTGGCCGGGTAAACAGTGCATCGACCCGTTCAAGGCGGATTTCGACATGTTGCAGACCCAGCCCGTGTCACGCTCGGTGCGGCTCAACGGCTTTTCCACCTGCCTGCGGCTGGAGGCCGTCTACTGGGGTATCCTGGAGCGCATCGCCGCGGCCAACCGCTGCTCGGTCAGTGCGGTCCTGTCCTATGTGGACCGTGAGGTGCACCTGCGACAAGGCGGGGTGCGCAACTTCAGTGGGCTGATCCGGGTGATCTGCGTCGCCTGGCTGCTGGACCCGCCAAGTGTGCGCTGATCGCCTGGCGGGCTGCGCAGTGCTTGTTAACCATATATAATCCCGCTTTTTGCTGCCCCGGCAGCCAGCGTTGTGGTTGACGAGAGACACCCATGCCCCTTTATGACTATCAATGTGCATCCTGCGAGCACCGCATGGAAGTGCTGCAGAAGATCAGCGCCGCGCCGCTGACCGATTGCCCGGCCTGCCAGGCGCCAGCGCTGAAGAAGCTGCTGTCGGTGCCAGGCTTCCGCCTGAGCGGTAACGGTTGGTACGAAACCGATTTCAAGACCGGGGCGAAAAAGAATCTGGCAGGCGGCGACAAGGCCGACTGAGTTGAATGCTGTGACCGGGTCTTGCAGTATTAGCCCTCTCCGGGCGGCCAAGGCCTCCACCGAATACACGAATCACGAGAAGCGAAACCACCATCATGATGCGCAGCCATTATTGCGGCCAACTGAACGAGAGCCTGGACGGCCAGGAAGTCACCCTTTGCGGCTGGGTCCATCGTCGCCGCGACCACGGCGGGGTGATCTTCCTCGACATCCGTGACCGCGAAGGCATGGCCCAGGTCGTGTTCGACCCGGATCGCGCCGAAACCTTCGCCGCTGCCGACCGCGTGCGCAGCGAATACGTCGTGCAGATCACCGGCAAGGTCCGCAAGCGCCCTGAGGGTGCGGTGAATGCCAACATGGCTTCCGGCGCCATCGAGATCCTCGGCTACCAGCTGAACGTGCTCAACGAAGCGGAAACCCCACCGTTCCCGCTGAACGAATACTCCGACGTCGGCGAAGAAACCCGCCTGCGCTACCGTTTCATCGACCTGCGTCGCCCGGAAATGGCCGACAAGCTGCGCCTGCGTTCGCGTATCACCAGCAGCATCCGTCGCTTCCTCGACGAAAACGGCTTCCTTGACGTCGAGACGCCGATCCTGACCCGTGCCACCCCGGAAGGCGCGCGTGACTACCTGGTGCCTAGCCGTACCCACGCCGGCAGCTTCTTCGCCCTGCCGCAGTCGCCGCAGCTGTTCAAGCAGCTGCTGATGGTCGCCGGCTTCGACCGCTACTACCAGATCGCCAAGTGCTTCCGTGACGAAGACCTGCGTGCCGACCGCCAGCCGGAATTCACCCAGATCGACATCGAGACCAGCTTCCTCGATGAAAGCGAGATCATGGGCCTGACCGAAAGCATGATCCGCAAGCTGTTCAAGGAAGTGCTGGACCTGGAATTCGGCGAATTCCCGCACATGACCTTCGAAGAAGCCATGCGCCGCTACGGCTCTGACAAACCGGACCTGCGTATCCCGCTGGAACTGGTCGACGTTGCCGACCAGCTCAAGGATGTCGACTTCAAGGTGTTCGCCGGCCCGGCCAACGATCCGAAGTGCCGCGTTACCGCCCTGCGCCTGCCTGGCGGCGCCAGCATGCCGCGCAGCAAGATCGACGAGTACACCAAGTTCGTGGGTATCTACGGTGCCAAGGGCCTGGCCTACATCAAGGTCAACGAGCGCGCCAAGGGTGTCGAAGGCCTGCAGTCGCCGATCGTCAAGAACATCCCCGAGGCCAACCTCAACACCATCCTCGACCGCGTTGGCGCCGTTGACGGCGACATCGTGTTCTTTGGTGCCGACAAGTTCAAGGTGGTCAGCGAAGCCCTGGGCGCGCTGCGTATCCGCCTGGGCCACGACTTCGAGCTGCTGACCTGCGAGTGGGCACCGATGTGGGTGGTCGATTTCCCGATGTTCGAAGAGAACGAGGACGGCAGCTTCACCGCGCTGCACCACCCGTTCACCGCGCCGAAGTGCACCCCGGAAGAGCTCGAGGCCAACCCGGCCGTGGCCCTGTCCCGTGCCTACGACATGGTCCTGAACGGTACCGAGCTGGGTGGCGGTTCGATCCGTATCCACCGTAAAGAGATGCAACAGGCCGTGTTCCGCCTGCTGGGCATCGAAGCGGCAGAACAGGAAGAGAAGTTCGGCTTCCTGCTCGACGCCCTGAAGTTCGGTGCACCGCCTCACGGTGGCCTGGCCTTCGGCCTGGACCGCCTGGTCATGCTGATGACCGGTGCCCAGTCGATTCGTGAAGTGATCGCCTTCCCGAAAACCCAGAGCGCCGCGTGCGTCATGACCCAGGCCCCTGGCCTGGTCGACGCCAAGGCCCTGCGCGAGCTGCACATCCGACTGCGCGAACAGACCAAGGTCGAGTAAGCAGTCCCCGGGCGCATCCACATGGATGCGCCTTTGCGTTCCGGCGCAGGCAATTTCCCGTCCCGCCCCGTACAGGGGCGGGGCTGTTTGTGATTCAAAGGATTCGGAGTCGTTATGGCTGGTCATTCCAAGTGGGCGAACATCAAGCACCGCAAAGAGCGCCAGGATGCCAAGAGAGGCAAGATCTTCACCAAGTGGATCCGTGAACTGACGGTCGCTGCCAAGCAGGGTGGTGCTGACCCGGCATCCAACCCGCGCCTGCGTTTGGCGCTGGACAAGGCCTTGGGTGCCAACATGAGCCGCGACATCATTGATCGTGCCGTGGCCCGTGGTGCCGGTACCAACGAAAGCGACAACGTCGAAGAGCTCAGTTACGAAGGTTACGGTCCGGGTGGCGTGGCGATCATGGTCGAGGCCATGACAGACAACCGCAACCGTACTGCCGCCGCCGTGCGTCATGCCTTCACCAAGTGTGGTGGCAACCTGGGCACCGACGGTTCGGTGGCCTACCTCTTCGAGCGCAAGGGGCAGATCAGCTTTGCTCCGGGCGTGGAAGAAGACGCGCTGATGGAAGCGGCGATGGAAGCCGATGCCGACGACGTGGTGGCCAACGACGACGGCTCGTTCGACGTGTTCACCTCGTTCAACAGCTTCTACGCCGTGCGCAATGCCCTGGAAGAGGCGGGCTTCAAGGCCGCTGACGCGGAAATCGTCATGCAGCCGACCACCAGCGCCGAACTCGACCAGGACGGTGCCGAGAAAGTACTCAAGCTGATCGACATGCTCGAAGACCTGGATGACGTGCAGAACGTCTACTCCAATGCCCAGATTTCCGATGAGATCATGGAAAACCTCGGCTAAGGTGTCCTGGCGATCCATGCCAGTTCTCCAAGTTTGTCAGCGCCTGTACCGGCCCTTTCGCGGGTAAACCCGCTCCCACAGGTACTGCACCACATTCAGAGTCGGTGCAGTACCTGTGGGAGCGGGTTTACCCGCGAAAGGGCCGGTACAGTTTGCAGAGATGCATCAATTTTTCGACAGGCACTATGACTCTGATTCTTGGTATCGACCCCGGCTCGCGCATCACCGGCTATGGCGTGGTACGCCAGACCGCCCGTGGTTGCGAATACGTGGCGTCGGGCTGTATTCGCACCGGCAGCGGCGAGCTGCACGAGCGGTTGCAGATCGTTTTTCGTGGCGTGGGTGAAATCATCGCCCAGCACGGCCCGGTAACCATGGGCATCGAGCGGGTGTTCATGGCCCGTAACGCCGACTCGGCGCTCAAGCTCGGCCAGGCCCGTGGCGCAGCCATCGTCGCCGCCGCCGAAGCCGGCCTGGAAATCGCCGAATACAGCGCCACCCAGGTCAAGCAGGCGGTAGCCGGTACCGGTGGGGCGAACAAGGAGCAGGTGATGATGATGGTCATGCACCTGCTGAAACTGACGCAGAAGCCGCAGATCGACGCTTCCGACGCCCTGGCTATCGCCCTGTGCCACGCCCACACCCGTTCCAGCCTGGTGCCGCATGGTCTGGCCACGGCACGGCGGCGCGGCGGGCGCTTGCGTCTGTAGGCGCTTCATGCGCTGATACACATTTTGTTCGGGTGATGCGTTCACCCGCTGCATTTGCTGATAGGGTTGAGCGGTCTTTGACCGGCTCCCCGAGAGGAAGGATCGGAACGTGATTGGACGTTTGCGCGGCACCCTGGCGGAAAAACAGCCGCCGCACCTGATTATCGACGTCAACGGCGTAGGTTACGAACTGGAAGTTCCCATGACCACGCTGTACCGTCTGCCCAAGGTGGGCGAACCCGTAACCGTGCACACCCATCTGGTGGTGCGCGAGGATGCTCACCTGCTCTACGGTTTTGCCGAAAAGCGTGAGCGTGAGCTGTTCCGCGAGCTCATCCGCCTGAACGGCGTAGGGCCAAAGCTGGCCTTGGCGCTCATGTCCGGGCTGGAAGTGGACGAGCTGGTGCGCTGCGTGCAGGCCCAGGATACTTCGGCTCTGGTGCGCGTGCCCGGTGTCGGCAAGAAGACCGCCGAACGCCTGCTGGTCGAGCTCAAGGACCGCTTCAAGGCTTGGGAAACCTCCCCGGCCATGTTCACCCTGGTCTCCGACGGGCCGCTGCCGGTCGCCAGCGCATCCACGGCCGAAGCCGATGCCGTCAGCGCCCTGGTTTCGCTGGGCTACAAGCCGCAGGAAGCCAGCAAGGCGATCGCCGCGATCAAGGACAAGGCCGGCCTGAGCAGTGAGGAGCTGATCCGCCGCAGCCTGAAAGGGATGATTACCAAGTGATCGAAGCCGACCGCCTGATCGCCGCCAGTGGCCGCGACCGTGAAGAAGTCCAGGACCGTGCGATCCGCCCGCTGCGGCTGGACGAGTACATCGGCCAGCCGGTGGTGCGCGAGCAGATGGCGCTGTTCATCCAGGCCGCCCGTGGCCGCAGCGAGTCACTCGACCACACGCTGATCTTCGGCCCGCCCGGCCTGGGCAAGACCACCCTGGCCAACATCATCGCCCAGGAAATGGGCGTGTCGGTCAAGAGCACTTCGGGGCCTATCCTCGAGCGCCCGGGCGACCTCGCGGCCATGCTGACCAACCTCGAACCGCACGACGTGCTGTTCATCGACGAGATCCACCGGTTGTCACCGGTCGTCGAAGAGGTGCTGTACCCGGCGATGGAGGACTTCCAGCTCGACATCATGATCGGCGAAGGGCCTGCGGCCCGTTCGATCAAGCTGGACCTGCCGCCGTTCACCCTGGTCGGTGCCACCACCCGTGCCGGCATGCTCACCAACCCGCTGCGGGACCGCTTCGGTATCGTCCAGCGCCTGGAGTTCTACAGCGACAAGGACCTGGCCACCATCGTCAGCCGTTCGGCCGGCATCCTTGGCCTGGCCATCGAAGACCAAGGTGCTTACGAGATCGCCCGCCGGGCCCGTGGCACGCCACGTATCGCCAACCGCCTGCTGCGCCGCGTGCGCGACTACGCCGAAGTGCGCGGCAAGGGCCAGATCACCAAGGCCGTGGCCGACATGGCGCTCAACCTGCTGGACGTCGACGAGCGCGGTTTTGACCACTCCGACCGCCGCTTGCTGCTGACCATGATCGAGAAGTTCGACGGTGGCCCGGTCGGCGTGGACAACCTGGCGGCAGCCATCAGTGAAGAGCGCCACACCATCGAGGACGTGCTCGAGCCGTACCTGATCCAGCAAGGCTACATCATGCGCACGCCGCGCGGCCGCGTGGTCACCCGACATGCCTACCTGCACTTCGGCCTGAACGTGCCCGGGCGCCTGGGGGAGGGTGGGGATTTTTCCGAAACGGGCGATGAGTGACAGATCGAAAACGGCTTTTCGTGGTCCTACCGCTGGCATGCCGAGGGTGCGCTGGCAATAAGACATTAATGAAGAAAAAACAGTTGCCACAGCGGATTGGCAAGCTGAGGAGTAAGCACTAGAGTATGCGCGCGCAAAATGGCCTGGAACCGTTCGCACACCGTTGTCGAGTCTATTACGAAGATACCGATGCCGGTGGCGTGGTGTATTACGTCAATTACCTGAAATTCATGGAGCGCGCGCGTACCGAGCGGCTGCGGCACCTGGGCTTTTCCCAGGCGCAGTTGGCCAAAGACAACCTGCTGTTCGTGGTCCACTCCAGCGAAGCGCGCTATCACGCGCCGGCGCGGCTGGACGACGAGTTGCGGGTGACCGCGCAAGTACTTGAACTCAATCGCGCCAGCCTGCGCTTCGTGCAGCAGGTCTGGCGGGAAAAGGATGAAACGCTGCTCTGCGAAGGGCAGTTCCTGGTGGCCGCCGTGCGCGCCGACACTTTCAAACCCCGAGCCATACCCCCGGAGCTGCGTGACGCCTTTGTGGCGGACGGCTCGGGTACTCAATCGAATGCAGGAGAATAAGCGTGGAAGCTAACGTCGTCGACCATACCTCCATGTGGAGTCTGGTCAGCAATGCCAGCGTGTTGGTACAGCTGGTAATGCTGACCCTGGTGGCCGCCTCGGTCACCTCATGGGTCATGATCTTCCAGCGCAGCACCATGCTGCGCGCCGGTCGTCGTGCGCTGGATGCCTTCGAGGAGCGCTTCTGGTCGGGCATCGACCTGTCCAAGCTGTACCGTCAGGCAGGCAGCAACCCAGACCCGGATTCCGGTGTCGAGCAGGTCTTCCGTGCCGGCTTCAAGGAATTCTCGCGCCTGCGCCAGCAGCCTGGCGTTGACCCGGACGCGGTCATGGAGGGTGTTGCCCGTGCCATGCGCGTAGCCATCTCGCGCGAGGAAGAAAAACTCGAGCAGAGCCTGCCGTTCCTGGCCACCGTCGGTTCTACCAGCCCGTACATCGGCCTGTTCGGTACCGTATGGGGCATCATGAACTCCTTCCGCGGCCTGGCCAGTGCCCAGCAGGCCACCCTGGCCACGGTCGCCCCGGGTATTGCCGAAGCGCTGATCGCCACCGCCATCGGCCTGTTCGCGGCAATTCCGGCGGTCATCGCCTACAACCGCTTCTCGGCGCGCAGCGAAGTGCTGATCGGCCGTTACTACACCTTCGCCGACGAGTTCCAGGCGATCCTGCACCGCAAAGTGCACACCAGCGAAGAGTAATCAGGTAGAAGCCCATGGCCCGAGTTCGCCACAAACGCAAGCCCGTCGCCGAGATGAACGTGGTGCCCTACATCGACGTGATGCTGGTACTGCTGGTCATCTTCATGGTGACGGCGCCCATGCTCAACCAGGGCGTCAAGGTAGACCTGCCCAAGGTTTCCAGTGAAGCCTTGCCGCAGGACAACAACGTCCAGATCCTCACCATCTCCATCAAGGCCGACAAGACCTACTACTGGAACCTCGGCAGCGAAGTCGATACCGACAAGCAGATGGACAAGGCCATGACCTTGCCAGCCATGACCGACGCGGTGACCAAGATCATTGCCGCCGGCCGTGACCAGGGCAAGCAGACCCAGGTGTTCATTCGTGGCGACAAGGCTGTCGACTATGGCGCGGTCATGGGTGCCATGGGCGGGTTGCAGAAGGCCGGTGTCGGTAACGTTGGCCTGATTACCGAGGCGCCCTGATGCAACAGCGAGAGCCATCCGCCTCGGAAAGCTACTTCTGGCCCAGTATCTGGGCCATCGGCCTGCATGTGCTGGTGTTCGCCCTGCTGTTCGTCAGTTTTGCCATGACGCCTGAGCTGCCGCCATCCAAGCCGATCGTCCAGGCTACCCTGTACCAGCTCAAGTCCAAGAGCCAGGCGACCACCCAGACCAATCAGAAGATTGCCGGGGAAGCGAAGAAAACCGCTTCGCGCCAGACCGAAGTCGAGCAGCTGGAACAGAAGAAGGTCGAGCAGGAGGCCGTGAAGGCCGCGGAACAAAAGAAAGCCGACGCTGCTCAAAAGGCCGAGGAGGCCCGCGAGGCCGCCGAAGCCAAGAAAGCCGAGGCAGCTGCCGAGGCCGCCAAGGCCGCCGAGGCCAAGAAAGCCGCCGAAGCCAAGAAGGCCGAAGAGGCGAAGAAGGCTGCCGAGAAGCAGCAGGCCGACATCGCCAAGAAGAAGGCCGAGGAAGAAAAGAAAAAAGCCGAAGAAGAGGCCAAGAAAGAGGCCGCTGAAGAGGCGAAGAAACAAGCCGCCGAGGACGCCAAGAAAAAGGCGGCCGAAGAGGCCAAGAAGAAAGCAGCCGAGGACGCCAAGAAGAAAGCGGTAGCCGAGGAAGCGAAGAAGAAGGCAGCTGAAGAGGCCAAGAAAAAGGCCGCTGCAGATGCCCAGAAGAAAAAGGCACAGGAAGCGGCCCGCAAGGCGGCGGAAGACAAGAAAGCCCAGGCCCTGGCCGAGCTGTTGTCCGACACCACCGAACGGCAGCAGGCGCTGGCCGACGAGCAGGGTGACCAGGTGGCCGGCGACTTCGACGACCTGATTCGCATGCGCGCGGCCGAGGGCTGGGCTCGTCCGCCTTCCGCGCGCAAGGGCATGACGGTGGTCCTGCAGATCAACATGTTGCCGGACGGTACCATCACCAGCGTCAGCGTGGCCCGGTCCAGTGGTGACGGCCCGTACGACAGCTCGGCGGTGGCAGCAGTGAAGAACATCGGTCGTCTGACCGAGATGCAGGGTATGAAGCCGAGCGATTTCAACCAATATCGTTCGTTCAAGATGACATTTACACCTGAGGATCTAGCGTTGTGATTAAACGTCTGAGAGGACTGCTGGTCATGCTGTGCTGCGTGGCAGGCATGGCCGTGGCAGAGGAAAAGAACATCCTGGTCACCAGCGGCAGCGACCGGGCCACGCCCATCGCGGTAGTGCCGTTCGGTCTGCAAGGCGGCAGCGTGCTGCCGGAAGACATGGCCGACATCATCGGCAACGACCTGCGCAACTCCGGCTACTACTCGCCGATTCCGCGGCAGAACATGATCAGCCAGCCGTCGCAGGCCAGCGAAGTGATCTTCCGTGACTGGAAAGCGCTGGGTGCGCAGTACGTGATGGTTGGCAGCATCGTGCCGTCGGGCGGTCGCCTGCAGGTGCAGTACGCGCTGTTCAACGTCGCCACCGAGCAGCAAGTGCTGACCGGTAGCGTGGCGGGCAGCGTCGACCAGCTGCGCGACATGGCGCACTACATTGCTGACCAGTCGTTCGAGAAGCTCACCGGCATCAAGGGTGCTTTCTCCACCCGTATGCTGTACGTGACGGCCGAGCGCTTCTCCACCAACAACACCCGCTATACCCTGCAGCGTTCGGACTATGACGGTGCACGTGCGGTGACCCTGCTGCAATCGCGCGAGCCGATCCTGTCGCCACGCTTTGCACCGGATGGCAAGCGCATCGCCTATGTCTCGTTCGAGCAGAAGCGTCCGCGCATCTTCGTCCAGCACATCGATACCGGTCGCCGCGAGCAGGTCACCAACTTCGAAGGCCTGAACGGTGCGCCAGCCTGGTCGCCGGATGGCACGCGCCTGGCGTTCGTGCTGTCGAAGGACGGCAACCCGGACATCTACGTGATGAACGTGGCTTCGCGCCAGATCAGCCGTGTCACCGCTGGCCCGGGCATCAACACCGAGCCGTTCTGGGGCAAGGATGGCAACACCCTGTACTTCACCTCCGACCGTGGCGGCAAGCCGCAGATCTACAAGCAGTCGGTCGGTGGCGGTGGTGCCGAGCGTGTAACTTTCGTGGGTAACTACAACGCCAACCCGAAACTGTCGGCGGACGAAAAGACCCTGGTGATGATCCATCGCCAGCAGGGCTTCACCAACTTCAAAGTTGCGGCCCAGGATTTGCAACGCGGAAGTGTAAAGATTCTCTCTGAAACGAGTCTTGATGAGTCTCCCACTGTTGCGCCAAACGGCACCATGCTAATCTACGCCACCCGCCAGCAGGGCCGGGGAGTCTTGATGCTCGTGTCGCTTAATGGCCGCGTGAGGCTCCCACTTCCTACCGCTCAAGGCGAAGTCAGAGAACCGTCCTGGTCCCCTTACCTGAACTGATTGCGGCGTAATACTTTTGCTTAACACACTGGGGTTTCATTAGGAGTTTCACGATGGAAATGCTGAAGTTTGGTAAATTTGCTGCGCTGGCTCTGGCCATGGCCGTAGCTGTAGGTTGCTCCTCGAAGGGCGGTGACAACGCAGGCGAAGGCGCTGCTGTAGATCCGAACGCTGGCTACGGTGCCAACACTGGCGCTGTTGACGGCTCCCTGAGCGAAGAAGCTGCCCTGCGCGCAATCACCACCTTCTACTTCGAATACGACAGCTCGGACCTGAAGCCAGAAGCCATGCGCGCCCTGGACGTTCACGCCAAGGACCTGAAAGCCAACGGCAACCGCGTTGTCCTGGAAGGCAACACCGACGAGCGCGGCACCCGCGAGTACAACATGGCTCTGGGTGAGCGTCGTGCCAAGGCCGTTCAGCGTTACCTGGTTCTGCAGGGCGTTTCCCCTGCTCAGCTGGAACTGGTCTCCTACGGTGAAGAGCGTCCGGTTGCCACTGGCAACGACGAGCAGTCCTGGGCTCAGAACCGTCGCGTAGAACTGCGTAAGTAAGTTCTTATGCGTATGTGCCGCCGTGTAGTAACCGTCCTCGCACTCAGCCTGCCGCTCGCGGCCTGGGCTGAGGTCCCTGTAGTTGATGACAACGCAGGCAGCTATCCGCCTGCGGGTTATGGCACGAGCGGCGCCTATGCCGGGTCAGGGGCTTCGGCCCCTGCCTCTGCACAGGGCCAGCTGTTCATGCAGCTGCAACAGATGCAGGATCAGCTTTCCCGCCAGCAAGGCATCATCGAAGAGCTGCAGAACGATGTGTCGCGCATGAAGCAGGAAAACCTGGAGCGTTACCAGGACCTGGACCGTCGCATCAACAGTGGCGCCGCGCCTGCCGCGACCCCTGACAATTCCTCCGGTGGTGGTGCATCCAATGCCGCCCCCGATGCAGCAGCAGGTGCTGCTGCGCAACAACCGGCCGCCAGTAGCGAGCCCGGTGATCCGGCGAAAGAAAAGCTCTACTACGATGCCGCTTTCGACCTGATCAAGCAGAAAGACTTCGACAAGGCCAGCCAGGCGTTCAACGCCTTCCTGCGCAAGTATCCCAACAGCCAGTACGCCGGCAATGCCCAGTACTGGCTGGGTGAAGTGAACCTGGCCAAGGGCGACCTGCCGGCTGCCAGCCAGGCCTTTGCCCAGGTCAGCCAGAAGTATCCGAAGCACAGCAAGGTGCCGGATTCGCTGTACAAGCTGGCCGACGTCGAGCGCCGCATGGGCCACACCGACAAGGTCAAGGGTATCCTGCAGCAGGTCATCACCCAGTACCCCGGCACCTCCGCCGCGCAACTGGCCCAGCGTGACCTGCAAAAGCTCTAAACAGTACCGCTTGAAAGAAACCCGCGCTTGTCGCGGGTTTTTTCGTTAGAATCAATGCCCTTTTTTCGTAAACACGCTGCTGCGGATAACGCTATGTCGAGTCCGCGACAGTGCCTGACGGAGGCGGGCAGCCTGTTTAGCTGTCACGCCCGTGGCGAGCATGCAAGACACATTACGCATCACCGAAGTCTTTTACTCTTTGCAGGGTGAAACGCGAACGGCTGGGTTGCCCACGGTATTCGTGCGCCTCACCGGTTGCCCCCTGCGCTGCCAGTACTGTGACAGTGCCTATGCCTTCAGTGGCGGCACCGTTCGCACCCTCGATTCGATCCTTGAGCAGGTCGCCGGCTTCAAGCCGCGCTACGTTTGCGTCACCGGCGGCGAGCCATTGGCCCAGCCCAACGCCTTGCCGCTGTTGCAGCGCCTGTGTGACGCCGGTTACGAAGTGTCGCTGGAAACCAGCGGCGCGCTGGATATTGCCGGCACCGACACCCGCGTCAGCCGCGTGGTCGACCTGAAGACCCCAGGCTCCGAAGAGTCGCACCGTAACCGCTACGAGAACATCGAGCAGCTGACCCGCAACGACCAGGTCAAGTTCGTCATCTGTTCCCGTGAGGACTATGACTGGGCGGTCTCCAAGCTGATCCAGTACAACCTGGCCGAGCGTGCCGGCGAGGTGTTGTTCTCGCCCAGCCACCACCAGGTGAACGCCAGCGAGCTGGCGGACTGGATCGTCGCCGACAACCTGCCCGTACGCTTCCAGCTGCAGCTGCACAAGCTGCTGTGGAACGACGAACCCGGACGTTGATTGAGGAGCAAGCACACATGACCGACAAACGCGCAGTAATCCTGTTGTCCGGCGGCCTGGACTCGGCCACCGTGGTCGCCATGGCCAAGGCCGAAGGCTACAGCTGCTACACCATGAGTTTCGACTACGGCCAGCGCCACCGCGCCGAACTGAACGCCGCCGCCCGCGTTGCCCGTGACTTGGGCGTGGTCGAGCACAAGGTGATTGGCCTGAACCTGGACGGCATCGGTGGCTCGGCATTGACCGACAGCAGCATCGACGTACCGGAAACCCCGGGTGAAGGAATCCCGGTCACCTACGTGCCGGCGCGCAACACTGTGTTCCTGTCCCTGGCCCTGGGCTGGGCAGAGGTGCTGGAAGCCCGCGACATCTTCATTGGTGTGAACGCCGTGGATTACTCCGGCTACCCCGATTGCCGCCCCGAGTTCGTCGAAGCCTTCGAGCGCATGGCCAACCTGGCGACCAAGGCCGGCGTCGAAGGGCAGGGCTTCCGTATCCAGGCGCCCCTGCAGAACCTGAGCAAGGCGCAGATCGTGCAGGCCGGCATGGCTCGCGGTGTGGATTACAGCCTGACCGTTTCCTGCTACCAGGCTGATGATGACGGCCGTGCCTGCGGCAAATGCGACAGCTGCCGCCTGCGTGCCGACGGCTTCAAGGCAGCTGGTGTCGAAGACCCGACGCGGTACTTTTGAAAAAAGTTTGATGGGGTGTTGATTTCTCGTTAGAAATCAGTATTATACGCGCCATCCAACGGGTCGTTAGCTCAGTTGGTAGAGCAGTTGGCTTTTAACCAATTGGTCGTAGGTTCGAATCCTACACGACCCACCATATGCAGTACGTCAAAGCCCGCTACCGGCAACGGTGGCGGGCTTTTTC
Organism: Pseudomonas sp. C5pp; assembly: GCF_000814065.1. Classification (NCBI taxonomy): domain Bacteria; kingdom Pseudomonadati; phylum Pseudomonadota; class Gammaproteobacteria; order Pseudomonadales; family Pseudomonadaceae; genus Pseudomonas; species Pseudomonas sp. C5pp. The sequence continues at coordinate 66,576 of NZ_JWLN01000016.1, forward strand.
GTTTTCGGCTGCTTGTACTGGCCTCATCGCAGGCAAGCCAGCTTACTCAGCCCACTCCGGATCCCCGGTAAACACCACCGTCAGCCAGCGGTCCGGCCCTTCACCACCCACGGCATCACCGATCTCGTTGCGCCACGCATCCCATTCATCGATGGTTTTCGCGGCCATGGCCTTCGGCACGATGAAATACAGTTCGATCTCCCGCGAGCGCCCGACCTTGGCTACATAGGCGCGGTACGACTGCAACCCATGGCGTGCGACGAAGGCCTTGGCGACTTCATCCACGTGCAGCTTGAGGTCGCCAGGGGTCACCAGGAAAATTTCCGACAGGGCCTGGCGCACCACCGACATCGGCAACGGCACGATCACTAGGCAGACCAACGCCAGCACCGCCGGGTCGATATACGGCGACACCCACTCCAGCGATGTGCCTTGTACCGCATAGCCAAAGCAGAAGGCGATCAGCAGCGCGGCGGTGATGCTGGCCGACATCACCCAGCCCTTGACGTCCATGCGCACGAAGTCCGAGCCCAGCTTGCGGTTGGCGCGGGCCTCGACAACAGCGATGGTCACGCAGGCGATCACGGTCAGCACCGCGTAGACCATGGCGATGCCGAACTCCAGGTGGCGCCCGCCTTGCAGCAGGCTGCTGACGGCGTTGATCAGCGCATAGATGGCCACGCCGCTGAGCAGGATGCCGTTGAGCGCCAGCACCATCGGCTCCAGGTGCCAGAAGCCCATGGTGAAGCGCTCACGCAACTTGCGTGACATCTGCACGCTGGTGGTGTGCGCGGTAATCAGCCTGACCACCACCAGCGACAGCCCGCTCATGCTGGCATCGACCAGCGAATAGACGCCGTCGAATACGATGGAGAACGAGCCGGAGGCCAGGCCGAAGGCGATGCCGATGACGGCGATGAACAGGGTGACGGCGATCGAGGTGCGTAACAGGCCCTGTTCGCTGGTGATGTCGAAGAAGGAAGATCTGGTTGGGGTTTGCATGATTGTGCTCGGTAAATAGCCCTGCTGCTATGTTGAATGTGCTGGCCTCTTCGCGGGTAAACCCGCTCCCACAGGGTTATGCTCTGACCTTGAAGGCAGCGCCGGGCCTTGTGGGAGCGGGTTTACCCGCGAAGAGGCCCTGACAGGTTAGACGCGGAACTGCTCCATCAGCGCCTGCTGCTGGTTGGCCAGCCGGTTCAGGGCCTGGCTGATCCGCGCCGACTCATCAGCCTGGCCTGCCAGCGATTCGGTCACATCGCGAATGCCGGCCACATTGCGGTTCACCTCTTCGGCTACGGCGCTCTGCTCTTCAGCCGCCGAGGCAATCTGCAGGTTCATGTCGCTGATCACTGCCACTGCCTCGCCAATACGTTGTAGCGCCGGCAGCGCCTGTTCCATCCGCGCGGCGCTGTCCTGGGCCTGGCGCTGGCCTTGCTGCATCGCGCCCACCACATCCTGGGTGCCTTGCTGCAAGCCTTCGATGACCTGGCGAATTTCCTCCACCGACAACTGGGTACGCTGGGCCAGACCACGCACTTCATCTGCCACCACGGCAAAACCACGCCCGGCTTCGCCTGCACGGGCGGCTTCGATGGCGGCGTTGAGCGCCAGCAGGTTGGTTTGCTCGGCAATGGTGCGGATCACTTCCAGCACCGATCCGATCTGCCCGCTGCGGCCTTCCAGCGCGCGCGCCTCGTCCATGGCGGTGTTCATGCCAGCGGCCAGGCGGTCGATGCCCTGCCGGGTGCTGTCGATCAGCTGCAGGCCCTCGTGGCTGGCCTGGTCGGCAGCGCGTGCGGCCTGGGCCGCCTGCGAGGCGTTATGGGCGACATCCAGGGCGGTGGCGCTCATTTCATTGGCGGCGGTGGCCACCTGTTCGATTTCGCGGTGCTGTTGCTGCATGCCGCTGCTGGTCTGGCTGGCGATGGCTGCCGACTGGTCAGCGGTTCCGCGGGCTTCCTGCAGTGAGCCTTTGACCTGGGCTATGACTGGCTGCAGCTTGTCGAGAAAGCGGTTGAACCAACCGGTAAGCTGGCCCAGTTCGTCCTGGCGGGCGTAGTCCAGGCGGCGGGTAAGGTCGCCTTCGCCGCTGGCGATGTCTTCCAGGCGCGCGGCCACGGCCAGGATTGGCCGGGTCACCCCGCGTGCGGTCAGCCACACCAGCAGCAAACCGACTACCGCAGCGCCCAGGCCAACCAGCAGGCTGGTGAGGTTGGCGCTGTGGTTGTGCGCATCCAGGCGCTGGTTGAGGGCGACGGCAGGCGCCTGCAGCACACTTTCCGGCAGTTCCAGCAATACCTGCCAAGGGGCTGCATCAGGGATTGGCGTGAACGGGTGGGCAACACGTAGCAGGCCGTCGGCTACCGCCTTGTCCATCGGCTCGCCGAGCTTGCTGTCGTCGCGGCTGTTGCCGGCCAGCAAACCGGCTGCGCTGGCGATACTGACCTGGCCCTGGCCGTCGAACAGCTCCCGGCGGCCGTCCACGCTCAACTGCTGCAGGTTGGCCAGGCCGATGTCCAGACCGACCACGCCGACCACCTTGCCGTGCTCCAGCAGCGGCAGGGCGATGCTGGTCATCAGTACCTGGCGGCCATTCACCTCGTCGAGATATGGCTCGAGCATGCAGGTTCTGGCGGTGTCCTGCGGGCAGGTCAGCCAGCGGTTCTTCGCTACCCCGTTGCTGCCGATGCTGGCGTCTCCGAGCATCGATTCCGGCATGGCTTCAAGCTCCAGGGTGCCGGGGCTGGGTTGTGACCAGTACAGCGAGAAGCGCCCGCTCTCATTGCTGCCCATTGCATCCTGGCCGAGGTACTGGCTGTCCGGGTCCAGTGCGTTGGGCTGGAACACCAGGTACAGGCCGATCACATCCGGGTTGCCGGCCAGGCTGGCGCGGGCCTGGCGCGTCAGTTCGGCGCGCAGGTCGTTGCCGCCACGAGCCTTGAGCACCTGCACCAGGCGGGCAAAGCCATTGCCGTACTGGTAGGCGTCCATGAAATAGCGCTGGATGCGCAGGGCCTGGGTTTCGGCATGGGCCTGCAGGCGCAGGCGTGCGCTGCTGTCGAGCATTTCGGTATTGGCCTGGTTGACCAATGCCGCGCTGCGCCGCGCCTGGGCCAGCGATGTGGTTACCAGCAGGGCGACGATGGCCAGCAGGCAGAGGCCGGTGAGCAGGGTGATCTTCCACTGGATGGAGAGGCGACGCAGCGGCATGAGGGCTTTCCTTTTCGAGCAAATGCAACGCCCGCGATCAGGCGCGGGCGTTGTCGGCAGCATGGGTCATTCAGCGATGTAGTTGGGAGGGGAGTCCCTGAAGGCTTTGGTCAGCCAGGCCAGGTACAGCAGGCCAAGCAGTGCCCAGACGCCACCGAACAGCAGCGAATGTGCGTTCAGGTCCAGCCACAGCGAGACGATGATGCAAAAGCCGATGGTCGGGGCCACCAGGTACGTCAGCTGGTTGGCAAGTCCCTGGCGCCTGCCTTCACGCAGATAGCAGTGGTTGATCACCGACAGGTTGACGAAGCTGAACGCGACCAGTGCACCGAAGTTGATGATCGAGGTGGCGGTAACCAGGTCGAAGAAGATCGCCGACAGCGAAATCAGCCCCACCACCGCAATATTCAGCACTGGCGTCTTGTAACGCGAGTGCAGGCGGGCGAACAGGCTGGCCGGGATCACATTGTCGCGGCCCATCACGTACAGCAGGCGCGATACGCTGGTCTGCGAGGCCAGGCCCGAGGCGATGGTGTTGATCACGGTGCAGGCGATGAAGATCGACTGGAAGAGCTTGCCGCCGACGTACAGGGCGATTTCCGGCAGTGCCGCTTCCTGGTCGTGGAAACGGGACATGGTCGGGAAGTAGGCCTGGATGAAGTACGACACGGTGATGAACACCAGGCCGCCAATCAGGGCGGTGAGGAAGATCGCGCGAGGGATGGTCTTGCCCGGGTCGCGGGTTTCTTCGGACAGGCAGGTCACCGCGTCGAAGCCGAGGAACGAGAAGCACAGGATGGTCGCACCGGCGGCCAGGGCGCTGAGCTGGGTCTGATTGTCGGCGAACGGCAGCAGGCTCCAGGCGGTACCTAGCCCTTCACCCTGGTCCAGGCCGCGCACGCACAGGTAGATGAACACGGCGATGATCGCCACCTGCACGGCCACGAACAGCAGGTTGAAGTGCGCCACCAGGTTCACGCTGCGCATGTTGATCAGGCTGATCAGGGTGACGAAGCCGGCCACCCACATCCACTCCGGTACTTCCGGGAACATGGCCGAAAGGTACAGCTTGGCCAGCAAGGCGTTGACCATTGGCAGCAGCAGGTAGTCCAGCAACGACGACCAGCCGACCAGGAAGCCGACGTGCGGGTTGATCGCGCGCTGGGTGTAGGTGTAGGCCGAGCCCGACTGCGGGAAGCGCCTTACCAAGGTGCCGTAGCTCACGGCGGTGAACAGGATCCCGGCCAGTGCCAGGATGTAGGCGCTGGGTACGTGGCCGGCAGTAATCCCGGAAACGATACCGAAGGTGTCGAACACGGTCATCGGGGTCAGGTAGGCCAGACCGATGATGATCACGTGCCAGAGACGCAGGGTTTTACGGAGTTGGCCGTTGCCGGAAGCGCTGTGGTCAGGCTGCATGCTGGCATGGCTCCTGCGGCTGGGCGTAAACGGCGGGCACGGTGTACTGCGCATGCGGCAAGGGCGAGCGGGTGGGCTCCATGTTGTTCACCTTTATTGTTGGAGCAGCGGGGGCGCGGGGGAGCGCGCAAAGTGGTGAAAATAAAAAACGATGGGTAGCTTGGTGTCAAGTTAAACATGACAAGATGTTGCTGGATTGAAATATTTATCGATTAAAGTGGGGTTTTGTTCGGTTTTTGCGCGTTTTTTTGCGGTTATGATCAATTTTGGTGTTCGCAAAAATTAACGAATGCCGGTCTCCCTTGGCAGGTCTGTCAGGCGTTTCCCAAAAACCGGATTTATCGAGCCTGGCCAGCGCCAGGGCTGGGCGGCAGTGGTACTCTTGGCGTCCTGTGTGGCCCTTGGCCGCCTACGAAGCCCATATGGACAGCAATCGGTTCTATTCATGAAGAAATCAGTTGGCATCCTTTCCGGCCTGGCTATCGCCATCGCCGTCGCAACCACCGCTGGCGCCTGGTACACCGGCAAGCAGCTGCCTGCGGAGTTGGACAACGCCCTGGTCCGCAGCAACGCGGAACTCAAGAAGGCCCTGGTGAGTACCGGTGGCAGCATGAGCATCGAACGGGTATCGCTGGAGCAGCATTTCTTCAGCAGTACCGCCCAGTACCGGCTCAAGGCCCGCGATATCAACCTGGGCGAAGGCGAAGTGGTGAGTTTCGACGTTGGCGTGACCGACCAGATCGAGCACGGTCCGTTCCCCTGGTCGCGGGTAAAGGCACTGAAGCTGATGCCGGTGCTGGCAGTCAGCAACAGCACGCTGCAGAAGGACGACGCCACCGCGCCGTGGTTCGCCGCAGCGGGCGAGCAGGCCCCGGTCAGCGCACAGACCAGCCTGGGCTACGACGGCAATGTGGTCAGCCAGGTGCACCTGGCCCCGGTCAAGCTCGACGAAGCGGATGGCAACAGCCTCGACTTCTCGGGCATGCAACTGCAAGTCAGTGGTGACCAGGAAGGCAAGGCCTCGAGCTTCCACGGTCAGGCCGATCGGTTCGTGATGAAACTGGTACGCGATGACCAGCCGCCTGCCACCTTCGAGCTCAATGGGCTGAAGGTCGGCGGCCAGCTGGCGGCCACCGCGCACGAGGCCATCTACGTGGGCAACGTCGACCTGGCGCTGGCCGAAACCAAGGTCACCCTGGGGCCGAAACAGCAGGTGCTGGTGGTCAAGGGGCTGGAGCAGAACGCCCTGCAAACCCTTGAGGGCCCGGATACCGTGGGTGGCCGCGTGGAGTACAAGGTCGGGGATATCACCTGGGATGGCCGTGCGGTGGGCAAGGCGCAGATGGCGGTGAGCATCACGTCGGTCAACGCGCCGGCGCTACAGGCGTTGTCGACGTGGTACCAGGCGCACCTGCCGGAATTCGAGGTCGCAGCTGCCGCTGGCCAGCCGGTGCCGGAAATCCAGATGGACGATGAGGAGAAGGCCAGGTTCCAGGGCGAGCTGCAGAAACTGCTGGCTGCCAAGCCCCGGGTGGCGGTGGAAAACCTGTCGTTCAGGACTGCCAATGGTGAAAGCCGCTTCGACCTGTCGATGGGCTTCGCCGCCCCGGCCAGCTTCGACCTGCCGCCTGACCAGTTGAGCAAGCAACTGATCACCGAGGTGAAGAGCAAGCTGTCGCTGTCCAAGCCGATGATCGGTGACCTGGCAACCTTGCAGGCATTGCTGGATGGCCAGACCGACGCCCAGGCCATTGCCATGCAATCGAGCCAGGCCGGGGAAATGGTCGGCATGATGGCGCTGCAGAGTGGCATGGCCACCGTGCAGGGCAATGATGTGGTGAGCAGCCTGCACTATGCCGACGGCATGGTCGACTTCAACGGCAAGAAGATGACCGTGGAAGAGTTCGCGATGCTCATGGCGGCGCAGCTGGCGGCCCTGTCGCCGCAGGGCTGATCGAAAGCCTGTACCGGCCTCTTCGCGGGTAAACCCGCTCCCACAGGAGTTTGGCAGACTCTGTGGGAGCGGGTTCACCCGCGAAAGGGCCAGTGCAGGCAACACAAAAACCACTTTAGAATTCGCTGGATTGTCTGTAGCCTTCGGCCTCCGATAATAATCCGCGCCCGCAGAGGGCCGTGGCGGCCTTTGTGCCGTCCGGCACCCTTAGCCGATCTGTCAGGGCCGGGTGATACACTCGATTTGACGCGCGCACGCGCCTGCAGGTCCAGCGATCATGACCCAGATTTCCGAACGCCTGTTGGTTCAGGCCCACCTCGACGCCAAGCAGCCAAACCCGCTGACAGCCGAGCAGGAGGCCGAATACCGTGCGGCCATCGCTGCCGAGCTCAAGGCCCAGAACGCCGTGCTGGTCGCCCACTATTACTGCGACCCGGTCATCCAGGCGCTGGCCGAAGAAACCGGCGGCTGCGTGTCCGACTCGCTGGAAATGGCCCGCTTCGGCAAGAACCACCCGGCCGAAACCGTGATCGTTGCCGGCGTGCGCTTCATGGGCGAGACGGCGAAAATCCTCACTCCCGAAAAACGCGTGCTGATGCCTACCCTGGAGGCCACCTGCTCGCTCGACCTGGGCTGCCCGGTAGAAGAGTTCTCAGCCTTCTGCGACCAGCACCCCGAGCGCACCGTGGTGGTCTACGCCAACACTTCTGCAGCCGTGAAGGCCCGTGCCGACTGGGTGGTGACCTCGAGCTGCGCGCTGGAAATCGTCGAAAGCCTGATGGACAACGGCGAAACCATCATCTGGGGCCCGGACCAGCACCTGGGGCGCTACATCCAGAAGCAAACCGGTGCCGACATGCTGCTGTGGGACGGTGCCTGCATCGTTCACGAAGAGTTCAAGTCACGCCAGTTGGCCGACATGAAGGCGCTGTACCCGGATGCGGCGATTCTGGTGCACCCCGAGTCGCCGGAAGCGGTGATCGAGCTGGCCGATGCGGTGGGCTCCACCAGCCAGCTGATCAAGGCTGCCCAGACCCTGCCGAACAAGACCTTCATCGTTGCCACCGACCGCGGCATCTTCTACAAGATGCAGCAGCTGTGCCCGGACAAGGAGTTCGTCGAAGCCCCCACCGCCGGTAACGGCGCGGCATGCCGCAGTTGCGCGCACTGCCCGTGGATGGCGATGAACACCCTGGAGCGTGTGCTGGATTGCCTGCGTAATGGCACGAACGAGATCTTTGTCGACCCGGCGCTGGTGCCGAAGGCGATCAAGCCGTTGAACCGGATGCTGGACTTTACCCAGACAGCGCGCCTGAAGTTGTCCGGTAACGCTTGACGCCAGACCGCGTCGCTTTCTTCGCGGGCACGCCCGCTCCCACAGGTACAGCGCAGCGCTCACGGGCGGTGCGGTCCCTGTGGGAGCGGGTTTACCCGCGAAAGGGCTCTCAACGCCCCATCATTTCCTGAACCATGCGCTGCTGCTCCATGATCTCGCGCTGGCGCTGGTCAATCTGTGCTGCCAGCGGGAAGTTCCCACCCGACCGGCGCTTGGCGTAATCCAGCTGCTGGATCGCCTGGTCGAAATCGCCCACCAGGGTGAAGTACTCGGCCCGCGCCCGGTGCAAGCCAATCGTATTGCCCGAAAGGCCCCGCACTTCGGCCATGTCGTACCACACGTCCGGGTCATCCGGCCGGCTCTTCACCAGTTCGTTCAGCACCTTTTCCGCCTCGGCGGGCTTGTTCAGCTTCACCAGCAGATCGGCACGTACCTGCTTCAGCGGGTAGTTGCCCGGATACAGCCCCTGCATGCGTTCAGCACGTTGCTGCGCATCCGCCAGGCGGTTGTTGGTGATGTCCAGGTCGATCTGCGCCAGGTTGTAGGTAATGTCGTTGGGGGCCTTGGCCAGCAGCGGCTTGAGCAGTTCACGCGCCTCGTTCAGCTGGCCGCCCTTGATCTGCGCCAGGGCCAGGCCGTAACGCGCGGCGTCCAGCTTGGGGTCTTCGTCCAGCTGGGCGCGGAAGCGTTTGGCCGCCAGCCCCGGGGTGCCTTCGTAGGTAAGCGCCACCCGGGCACGGATCAACTGGTAGCGCATGCTGTCCTCGACGCCGCCCTTGGGGGCCTGCTCGGCACGGTTGCGGGTGTCGGCGATACGCGACTCGGTTACCGGGTGGGTCAGCAGGAATTCCGGCGGCTTGGCGTCGTAGCGGTACTGCCGGGCCAGGCGCTCGAACATGGTCGGCATGTTGCGCGGGTCGTAGCCGGCCTTTTCCAGATTCTGGATGCCGATGCGGTCGGCTTCCTGTTCGTTCTGCCGCGAGAAGCGCCGCTGTTCCTGGATCGCCGCCGCCTGGGTGCCGGCGATCACACCGATACCGGCATCACCGCCGCCACCGGCCGCCAGCACGATACCGGCCAGCAGCGCCGCCATCATCGGCAGTTGCATGCGCTGCTGGGCCTCGACGCCGCGGGCGAAGTGGCGTTGCGACAAGTGCGCCAGTTCGTGGGCCAGTACCGAGGCGTACTCGCCTTCGGTCTGGGCGTTGAGGAACAGCCCGCCGTTTACCCCGACGATGCCGCCCGGGGCGGCAAAGGCGTTGAGCTCACGGCTATCGATGAGGATGAATTCCAGGCGGCGGTCCTGCAGCTGGCTGGTTTCGGCCAGGCGGTACACGCTGGTTTCGACGTAGTCCTTCAGCTGCGGGTCGTTGAGCTGGTTGACCTGGCCGCGCAGCAGGCTCAGCCAGGCACGGCCGAGCTGGTGCTCCTGTTGCGGCGAGACGATCGCGGAACTGGCATCACCCAGTGATGGCAGGTCGTCAGCATGGCCGGGAAGGGCCAACAGGCAGGCCAGCGTCAGCAGGGTAGGGCGCAGTAGATTCATGCATGAAGCTCGCGTCGGTCAAAGATACCTACTGTAGCGGGCTCACACGTTGGCGACCAGTGGCGCTATCCTAGCCGGCCAAATCCAGATACAGCCCGGCAATGCCTTTGGAGAGTTCCGCAATGAGTGAAACCCTGACCTGTGACGCCGAACTGGACGCCAGCGGGCTGAATTGCCCTTTGCCGCTGCTGAAGGCCAAGATGGAGCTCAACCGCCTGGCCAGCGGCGCGGTGCTCAAGGTAATCGCCACCGACGCCGGCTCCCAGCGCGACTTCCGCACTTTCGCCCAGTTGGCCGGTCATACCCTGCTGCGGGAAACGGCCGAGGCCGGTACCTACACTTACTGGCTACGCAAGGCCTGAGTCTTTCCAAGGATCGTCAATGTTCAAAGTGCTTCGCGACTGGATGCAGCGCTACTTCTCCGATGAGGAAGCGGTGGTGCTGGCGGTCCTGTTGTTCCTGGCTTTTACTGCGGTACTCACCCTGGGTGGCATGCTTGCGCCGGTGCTGGCGGGCATGGTTCTGGCGTTTCTGATGCAGGGGCTGGTCAATGCCCTGGAGCGCTTGCGGGTACCCACCCGGTTGGCGGTGATGCTGGTGTTCGCCCTGTTCATGGGCGCGCTGGCGGTGTTCATGCTGGTGCTGGTGCCACTGCTTTGGCACCAGTTGATCACCCTGTTCAACGAGCTGCCGGGCATGCTCGGCAAGTGGCAGTCGCTGCTGTTGCTGTTGCCCGAGCGCTATCCGCACCTGGTGTCGGACGAGCAGGTGCTGCATGCCATCGAGTCGGTGCGCGGAGAAATCGGCAAATTCGGCCAGTGGGCACTGACCTTCTCGCTATCGAGCCTGCCGCTGCTGGTCAACGCCATGATCTATCTGGTGCTGGTGCCGATCCTGGTGTTTTTCTTTCTCAAGGACCGCGAACTGATCGGCCGTTGGGTCAGCGGCTACCTGCCACGTCAGCGCAGCCTGCTGAACCGGGTGGGCAGCGAGATGAACCGGCAGATCGCAAACTACATCCGCGGCAAGGGCATCGAGATCCTGATCTGCGGCATTGCCACCTACATCGCCTTCATCAGCCTGGGGCTCAACTACGCCGCGTTGCTGGCGCTGCTGGTGGGGCTGTCGGTGGTGGTGCCTTACGTGGGCGCGGTTGTGGTGACCGTGCCGGTGACGTTGATCGCACTGTTCCAGTGGGGCTGGGGTGACCAGTTCATCTACCTGATGACGGTGTACGCGATCATCCAGGCGCTGGACGGCAACGTGCTGGTGCCGCTGCTGTTCTCCGAGGCGGTGAGCCTGCACCCGGTGGCCATCATCTGCGCGGTGTTGCTGTTTGGCGGGTTGTGGGGGTTCTGGGGGATTTTCTTTGCCATCCCGCTGGCGACCTTGATCAAGGCCGTGCTGGATGCCTGGCCGCGGCAGGAGCCTAGTGTGTCACCGATGCTGTAATTTTGGGGCTGCTTTGCAGCCCATCGCGACACAAGGCCGCTCCTACAGGGATACGCGATTTCCTGTAGGAGCGGCCTTGTGTCGCGAAAGGGGCGCAAAGCGCCCCCAACGATCTCAAGCCTTGTTCAGGGCCTGGGCAGCAGCCAGTACTGCGTCCACATGCCCGGGCACCTTCACTCCGCGCCATTCGTGGCGCAGCACACCGTCCTTGTCGATCAGGAAGGTGCTGCGGTCAACGCCCATGTATTCCTTGCCATACAGCTTCTTCAGCTTGATTACGTCGAACAGCTGGCACAGGGCTTCGTCCTTGTCGCTGATCAGCTCGAACGGGAAGCCTTGCTTGGCCTTGAAGTTCTCGTGCGACTTGATGCCATCGCGCGACACGCCGAACACCACGGTGTTGGCTGCGGCAAAGGCATCGTGCTGGTCACGGAAACCCTGGCCCTCGGTGGTGCAGCCCGGGGTGCTGTCCTTCGGGTAGAAGTACACCACCACCTGTCGGCCCTTGAGCTCGGCCAGGCTGACGGTTTGCCCGCTGGTGGCCTGGGCCTGGAAGTCGGCAACGGGTTGGTCGAGTGCTACGGCCATGGTCGGTTTCCTTACATTGGGTTCTGTGGACGCCATGGCTCGATCAGCGCATCGAGGTTCAGGGCATCGGCAAAGTCCAGGAACTGGTCACGCAGCCAGCTGATCTGGGTGCCGGCCGGCAGAATCACGGTGAACTGGGCGTTGAGCATGCTGCTGCCGGTCTGCGGTGCCAGGTAGGTATCGCAGGTCATGGCTTCCAGCTCGACGCGGTGGTCGAGGAAGAACTGGCACAGCTCGTTGATGATGTCCGGCCGGTAGGCGGCGCTGACGTAGGCCACGTAGGGCAGGGCCTGCGGGCGCACTTCCTGGTCGGCGCTGCGCACCACGTCCAGGGTCAGGCCGTGCTTCTTGCCCAGGCCCGGCAGCATGGCTTCGAGGCGTGCCAGGGCGTCCCAGCTGCCACCTACCTGCAGTACCAGGGCGCTGGTCTCGCCGTGGCGGCTCAGGCGCGAGGTGACCACCGCGCAGCGGTTCTCGAACGCAGCGCGGCTGAGGACGTTGGCCAGCTCCATGGGGTTCGGGCCCAGGGCACTGATGACAAGGAATTGTTCGCGGACGGTGGGGGTGGACATGCAGCATTCCTAAAGCGATGAGCGGTCGGCACAGGACGGGCGAAAGCCTCCTGTCGGCAGGGCCCGGGGCTCGCATGCGAGGTCGTGGACGCTGGCGGGGAGCAAGGTCGACGGCCCGGCGGGCCGCGCTGCACCGATCAAAGCATCAAGGGTAGCGAAATAAGGCGCCGAGGGGAATGCTCCGCCCGCCTGCTTCGCTTGTGCAAGGCCGATGCCCCCAGTACCATTACCGCTCTCTTTTTCCGGCAGGAGCAGTTACATGATTGCGGGCAGTATGGTGGCATTGGTCACACCCATGGATGCACAAGGGCGTGTGGACTGGGGCAGCCTCGACAAACTTGTAGACTTCCACCTGGAAAACGGCACCCACGCGATTGTCGCTGTCGGCACAACCGGTGAGTCCGCCACGCTGGATGTCGAAGAACACATCCTGGTCATCAAGCACGTGGTCGAGCGCGTCAAGCGCAGCAACAAACCGATCCCGGTCATCGCCGGCACCGGTGCCAACTCCACTGCCGAAGCCGTGCACCTGACCCAGAACGCCAAGAATGCCGGCGCCGACGCCTGCCTGCTGGTGGTACCGTACTACAACAAGCCGACGCAAGAAGGCCTGTACCAGCACTTCAAGCACATCGCCGAAGCCGTCGACATCCCGCAGATTCTCTACAACGTACCCGGCCGCACCTCCTGCGACATGCAGGCCGATACCGTGATCCGCCTGTCGAAGGTCAAGAACATCATCGGCATCAAGGAAGCCACCGGCGACCTGGCCCGTGCCAAGGCCATCCTGGATGGCGTCGACAAGGACTTCATCGTCCTGTCCGGCGATGACCCGACCGCCGTCGAGTTGATCCTGATGGGCGGCAAAGGCAACATCTCCGTCACCGCCAACGTCGCCCCGCGCGAAATGGCCGACCTGTGCGAGGCCGCCCTTGCGGGCAATGCCGAGAAGGCCCGCGCAATCAACGAAAAACTCATGCCGCTGCACAAAGACCTGTTCTGCGAAGCCAACCCGATCCCGGTGAAATGGGCGCTCGTCGAGATGGGCCTGATGCAAAAAGGCATTCGCCTGCCGCTGACCTGGCTGAGCGAAGGCTGCCACGAAAAAGTCCGTACTGCCTTGCGCCAGTCCGGCGTACTGGTTTAAGAGGAAGTACACCGCATGAAGCGACTGGCTGGTCTTTCCGCCCTTGCCCTGATCATTTCCAGCACCAGTGGGTGTGGCTGGCTGTGGGGCGAGGATGGCTATTTCCGCGACCGCGGCAGCGATTACCTGCAGGCGCGCCCGACTGCGCCGATGCAGCTGCCGCCGGACGCCAGCAACGTCAAGCGCCTTGACCCGCTGCTGCCGATCCCGCGCAACGTCGCCGACGACAGCGCCACCGGTGAGTTCGAGGTGCCGCGCCCGCAACCGATGACCGGTGGCGCCGCCCAGGTTACCGACTACAGCCTGCAGCGCAGCGGCAGCAGCCGTTGGGTGCTGGCCCAGCATTCGCCGGCCGAAGTATGGCCGGTGGCTCGCCAGTTCTTCGAGGACAACGGCTTCCGCATCGCCGAAGAGCGCCCGCAGACCGGTGAATTCAACACCACCTGGCAGCGTTTCGACGAACTGTCGGCTTCGCTCGGCCAGCGCCTGGCCAGCACTGCCAGCAGCGCTGACAGTGAAGTGCGCGTGCGTGTGCGCATGGAGCCTGGCGTGCAGCGCAACACCTCCGAGGTGTATGTAGTCAGTGTCGAGCGCCCGGCTGGCAGCACTGCCGAGCCCGATTTCCCGTCCACCTCCAGCAACACCGGTGCCGATGCCCTGCTGGTCGACGAAATGCTTGCCAGCATGAACCGCAGCGCCGAGAAGGGCGGTTCGGTATCGCTGCTGGCCGCGCGCGATTTCGACGCGCCAAGCCGCGTCAGCCTGAGCGAAGACGGCAGCGGCAACCCGGTGCTGTACCTGGGCGCCGACCTGGACCGCGCCTGGTCCAGCGTGGGACGTGCCCTGGAGCAGGGTGGCGAGTGGCGTGTCGAGGACATCAACCGCAGCCTTGGCCTGTACTACATCAACCTGTCTGAAAAGCCTGAAGACAAGCAGAACCAGCCTGGCTTCTTCGGCCGCATGTTCGGCAGCGAACCGACCAAGGAAGAGCGTGAAGCCCGTGCCGAGCGCTACCAGGTTCGCCTGAGCAAGGTGGGTGAGAGCGTGCAGGTCACGGTCGAGAAGAACATCAACACCGTGGCCCCGGCCGATGTTGCCCGCCGCGTGCTGAGCGCCATTCAGGACCACCTGGGCTAAGTGCGCTTCGCGGTACTCGGAAGCGGCAGCCAGGGAAACGGCACGCTGATCGCCAGTGGTGACACGTTCATCCTGGTCGATTGCGGGTTCTCCCTGCGCGAGACCGAGCGGCGCCTGGCGCTGCTCGGCGTGTCGGCGGCACAGCTCAGTGCGGTACTGGTCACCCACGAACATGCCGACCACGTGCATGGGGTCGGCTTGCTGTCACGGCGCTACAATGTACCGGTCTACCTCAGCCAGGGGACCTTGCGCGGCATGCGCAAGCCGGTGGAGGTGGCCGGTTTTCTCGCTTGTGGCCAAAGCCTGCGTATCGGCAGCCTGGAAGTGACCGCGGCGCGGGTCGAGCACGACGCCTACGAGCCGCTGCAGTATGTGGTCAGTGACGGCCAGCGGCGCTTCGGCATGCTGACCGACCTGGGCTCATACGACGCGCTGCTGCTGGAGCGTTACCAGCGCCTCGATGCGCTGCTGATCGAGGCCAACCACTGCCGCGACCTGCTGGCACGCGGTCACTACCCGGCCTTCCTGAAGCAGCGGGTGGGTGGCATGCAAGGACATTTGAACAATCACCAGGCCGCGCGCCTGGTGCACGAGTTGGGCTGGAGCAACCTGCAACACCTGGTGCTGGCCCACCTCAGCAGCAAGAACAACCTGCCACACTTGGCTCGCCAGTGCTTCGTCGACACCCTTGGGTGCGACCCGGACTGGCTCCAGGTGGCGAATCAGGAACACGGGCTCGACTGGCGCGAAATCGCCTAGCCCAACACCTCAAGCAAGCGGAGCCCAATCATGGAAAAACGCGACGAACTCTACCGCGGCAAGGCCAAATCGGTTTACAAGACCGACGACGCCGACCGCTTGATCCTGCTGTTCCGTAACGACACTTCGGCGTTCGACGGCAAGCGCATCGAACAGCTCGACCGTAAAGGCATGGTGAACAACAAGTTCAACGCCTTCATCATGCAGAAACTGGAAGAAGCCGGTGTGCCGACCCAGTTCGACAAGCTGCTGGGCGACAACGAGTGCCTGGTGAAGAAGCTGGACATGATCCCGGTCGAGTGCGTGGTGCGCAACTACGCCGCCGGCAGCCTGGTCAAGCGCCTGGGCGTGGAGGAGGGCATCAAGCTGGAGCCGTCCACCTTCGAGCTGTTCCTGAAGAACGACGAGAAGGGCGACCCCTTCATCAACGAATCCCACGTTGTCGCGTTTGGCTGGGGCACTGCCGAGCAGCTGGCCGAAATGAAAAAGCTGTCGCTGAAAGTCAACGAAGTGCTGAGCAAGCTGTTCGATGACGCCGGCCTGCTGCTGGTCGACTTCAAGCTGGAATTCGGCGTATTCCATGGCCAGATCGTGCTGGGCGACGAGTTCAGCCCGGACGGCTGCCGCCTGTGGGACAAAGAGACCCGCAAGAAGATGGACAAGGACCGCTTCCGTCAGGGCCTGGGCGACGTTATCGAAGCCTACGAAGAAGTTGCCAAGCGCCTGGGCGTGCCGCTGTAAGCGGTGCGTTCACGCAAGCGCCTGATACCACGCGATTTTTTTTAAAAAAAGGTTTGCGTTTTAAAAGAACGCTGGTATGATGCGCGGCATTGGAGAGATGCCGGAGTGGTCGAACGGGACGGATTCGAAATCCGTTGTACTGGCAACAGTACCTAGGGTTCAAATCCCTATCTCTCCGCCATACGCGAAGTAGCCGAAGCCCCCGAAAACGTTAAAGTTTTCGGGGGCTTCGTCGTTTCTGGCCATCGGGTTAGGGCAAATTCAGGGCAGAAATTGAACATGCGAGGCCGTGTCCGGCACAGCTTTCGGCAAAGAGCACCGGCGTTGCTCGAACGTGCGGCTTGGTTACTCGATGGCAAACACCGTACCGGCCAGAGGCGCGTTTAAGGCCGCCGCAATGCCCACTGCGCCCCCGGCAAGTATCGAACCCCACTTGCGTGATAGAAGTGGGTCGCCAGTGAGGTTTTCTAGGTCATCGAACTTGCTTTGGTCATGGCAGATGCTTTACGGATGCTGTATGCACCCCAGGCCAGGCCAAGCAATGCTGCAATCACCGATGCCGAAAGCACGCCAAGTTTCGCCGCCCCCAGCGCGCCAGGATCGACGAAGGCGAGATTGGCAATGAAGATCGACATGGTGAAACCGATGCCGGCCAGCAGCCCGACCAAGGTGATGCTGCGCCAGCTCACCTCGGCGGGAAGCGCGCACCAGCCCAAGCGGACCATCAGCCAACTGACGCTGACGATGCCCAAGGGTTTGCCAACTACCAGAGCGACAGCGACGGCGATCATCACCCACTGCGGGGCCTCGGCTGACAAATCGACACCCGAAAGATTTACCCCGGCATTGGCCAAGGCAAACACCGGCATGATGCCGAAGGCTACCCAAGGGTGCAGGGTGCCTTGCATGCGCACCACTGGTGGCACCAGTTCGCGCTGGGCCAGGCGCAGGCGCTTCAACGGGTCCATGAGGTCGCTGGCATCGCGCTCGGGCGCCCTGGCGCGCCCCAGCAGCTCTCCGGTGAATCGGCTGATTGCATCCAGTGGTCGCTCGCGCATCGGCATTGCGGCCACTGGCGTCATCAGGCCCAGCACAACGCCTGCGAGGGTGGGGTGGGCTCCGGTCAACAGGATGCCCAGCCAGGTGACAAAGCCGGGAATGATATACGCGTAGGCCGAACCCACTCCGATCTTCTGCAGCCCGATCACCATCAGCAAGCCGATCAGCGCAACCCCGAAACCGCTGTAATCGAGGCCGCCCGAATAGAAGAACGCGATGATCAGCACTGCGATGATGTCATCGATGATGGCCAGGGCCAGCAGAAACACGCGGACGTTGGACGGGATCGACTTGCCGAGCAGCGCCAGGACACCTACCGCAAAGGCGATATCCGTAGCCGTCGGTACGGCCCAGCCTTTTTGTTCCGCCGCAGCGTGACCAAAACCCAGGTAGAAGAGCGCGGGTACGGCTACACCGCCAATGGCGGCTGCCATGGGCAGCATGGCCTGCCGAAGGCTGGACAGTGCGCCCTCGTGGATCTCGCGACGGATCTCCATGCCCACGACAAGGAAGAAGATGGTCATCAAGCCATCATTGATCCAGAAATGCAGCGACTGCGAATAGATCAGCGAACCCACGCCGATTGTCAGCGGTGTATGCCAAAGGGCGTCGTAGCTTTCGGCAGCCGGGGAATTGGCCCAGATCAGCGCAGCAATAGCTGCAACCAGTAGAACGATGCCGCTGACCGCTTCAATGTGCAGAAAGCGTTCAAGGTTGGCGAAGGCACGCTCGGCCAATTCCTGGGCGCGAGACAATTCCTTTTTTTGCATAGGCGCAAGTACTCCCGCATGGCGGCCCGACCTGCGCTGTTCTTTAACCTGCCCCACTGCACCGTGCAGCTGGCACCCGTGCGGTAGTCTACCGAACAACCGCTACTCAAGGCTATGACGTGACCGTGAATGAGCGCGAAGATGGGCGGGTAACCTCTGGCCTAGAATCGCCAGAAAGCTGGAGAGACGAGTACCAGTACGGTCAGGATTTCGAGCCGTCCAAGCAGCATGCCGACAGTCAGCAGCCATTTGGCAGCGTCCGATAACGAGGCGAAATTACCTGCAGGACCGATAAGCGTTCCCAGCCCCGGGCCGACGTTGCACACGGCGGTAGCGGCCCCGCTCAATGCCGTTGTCCAGTCGAGCCCTAGCAGCGAGAGGCCAAGGGCGATGACCGCGATGGTGACCGAGAAGAAGAACGAAAACGTCAGCAGTGAGCGCACGATCTCTTCATCGATCGGGTGCCCATTGTATTTCTTCGAGATTGTTGCCCTTGGATGGATCAACTGTTTCAGGCTGCTGACAAGCAAGGCCGCGGCCACCTGGAAACGGAATATCTTCAGGCCTCCAGCGGTAGACCCCGAGCAGCCACCGACGAACGTCAGGTAAAAGAACAGCATGATGGCGAAGCTGCCCCAGAGCGTGTAGTCGCCCACGGCAATGCCCGTGGTGGTCACCACGGAGGTGACGTTGACCGCCACGATACGGAACGCATCCCACCATGACAGATCGCTGTGCAAGCAGAGCCAGGTTCCGACCGTGAGCCAGATGAAGACGAGAAAGCCAATGAAACCGCGGACTTGATGGTCATCGAACAGGATGCGCCGATGGCCACGCAGCGTGGCCACATACAGGGTGAAGGGGAGGCTGCCGAGCATCATGATGACAACGGCTACCCAATGCACCGCAGGCTGCCCCCAGTGGCCCAGCGAGGCATCGGAGGTAGAGAAACCACCGGTTGAAATCAGTGCCATCGAATGATTGATGGCTTCGAACGGGGTCATGCCGGCAGCCCACAACGCCCATGTTCCCAAGACTGTCAGGCCCACATAGATGATCAGGATCATCTTGGCCGCAACATGCGAGCGGGGTGTCACTTTGTCTGACCAATCCGAAGATTCGGTCTGGAACAGACGCATGCCACCTACGCGCAGCAGGGGCAGGATCGCGACAGCCATGCCGATAAAGCCGATGCCGCCCAGCCAGTGCAGCAAAGACCGCCAGATAAGCAACCCGGGCGATGCATTGTCCAGCCCGGTCAGTACCGTCGAGCCGGTGGTGGTGATCCCTGACATGGTTTCGAAGAACGCGTCCGTGTAACTGATGTGCCGGATGAACACCATCGGCAAGGCCGCAAATGCGCAAACGATGACCCAGCTTGCCGTTGTGAGCAGGTACATGTCCCTGGCGCGCAGTTGCGGTGCGCCGGGAGCGCCTCGGGCCACCATGACCAGGCCTGCGCAGAGCACGATAAGGCTTGACCAGACGAAAGCGCCGAGATCATCGCTGCGGTCGTACAGCAGCAGTGTCAGCATCGGGATTACCATGCTGACGGCCAAGGTGATCAGGAATACACCAATAATGAAGGCTATGAAGCGCAACGCTGGAAGCGGCATTAGTTGAGCTCGTGCGGACAATGCTGGCAGTATTGCCTGCCGCACAGCAATGTCGAGTAAAAAAGCCGTAATGTCTTAGGACAGTTCATACAGAGCCACTCGATTGTTGCACAGGTGCAACTAGCCAGTGCACCTTGCGGCTTGGATCCAATGCCAGGGTTCTGTATCATCCCGGCGCCATCAGACGATGGCCGAAGATGATTCATTTAAAGGACTTAGTATGAAAAAGCTGTTCAAGGCTACTGTAGCCGTTGCTGTCGTTTCGGGTGTTGCCCTGCTGTCGGGTTGCACTGGCCAGGTTTACAACCAGCCAAAAAACTGCACCTACGACTACCTGTTCCACCCTTCGGTTTCCATCTCCAAGATCATCGGTGGCTGCGGCCCGATCGATAAACTGCCTCAGCAGCAGTAATCTTGGCGGTACCCTGATCGCGACGCTTGCGGCGTGATCCAAGGCCCCCGGTCATCTACATGGCCGGGGGTTTTTGTTTGTGGGCACTTCAGATGCAGGTCTTGCCAGAAGGCCCGGCTCGCGGATACCAGTGCATTGAACGCTGCCTGGGCTCAGGCCCAGATATCACCGATGGTAAAGCCTTCGGGGAATGGGTCGTCGTGGTCGAGCACGAAGGTGTTCAGGCCGTAGATCCAGCTTTTGCCGGTGATGGTTGGTACCACGGCCTCGTTGCCGCCGATGCTGGTTTCATCGATCAGGCGGCCGGTGTAGATGTTGCCGAGCAGGCCCTGATGGCGGAAGTCCTGGTGCAATGGCAGCTCGCCCTTGGCGTGCAGGGTGGCCATCTTCGCCGAGGTGCCGGTACCGCACGGGGAGCGGTCCAGCGCCCCGGTCCAGGTGGCCGGGTCGTCCCACGAGAACTCGCCGCAGGTCATGGTCACCGCGTTCTTCCAGTCGGCGTTGGGGTCTTCGCTGGGGCCGGATAGCTGCGAGATGGTAATGCCGATGCCCGGGTAGTCGGGGTGTGCCACCGGCAGTTGCTCGATAGCCGCCTGGCGGATCATCGACGATACCCGGGCGATTTCGGCGCCGTGCTGCGGGATCAGTTGCAGGCCTTTGAACTGGCGCACGTCGGCGATCACATAGAACATGCCGCCCCAGCCCACGTCCACGCGCACCTTGCCCAGGTGCGGTACGTCGATTTCGGCATCCAAGTGTGCGGCGAACGCCGGTACGTTCTGGAAGGTGACGGCCTTGACCTTGCCGCCCTCGCATCGGGCCTTGATACGGATCAGCCCGGCCGGGGCCTCCAGCACCAGCTCGGTGAGCGGCTCCTGCATCGGCAGCATGCCCATCTCCAAAAGCACGGTGGCCACCGAGATGGTATTGCTGCCGGACATCACCGGGTACTCGATCTGCTCCATGATGATGTAGCCGGCGTCGGCATCGGAGTGGCTTGGCGGGACGATGATGTTGCAGCAGTGCGCCGGATAGCCGCGCGGTTCACGCAGCATCAGCTTGCGCAACTGGTCGTCGTTGGTTTCGAGCCATTTCATCTTGGCGTGTACGCTGTCACCGGGTATGTGCGGTACGCCGCCTGTGATGACGCGCATGGGGATGCCGGCGTGGGTGTCGACGGCGTGGATGGTGCGTTTGAATGACATATGGGCGGCCCTGTTCAGGTCGGATTGAGGCGGGGTCTGGGGCACAGGATAAAGCGGTAGGGCGGGCCTGTAAGTCGAACAATTCCGATCGGGTGACCGGTTTTTTGAATGGCATTTGCGCAGGCCTGTGCCGCCCCTTTCGCGGGCAAGCCCGCTCCCACACGGGCGCACAGGCCTGAGACAACCCGTCACCTTGACTCCCGGGCCGGCAATTTGTTTGTGCTGGCATTTAAGTTACAATCGGAAAAACGATTCAGCCTTGTCGGTCAATTCGACAAAAGGCCGAGTCGTTTTCTGGTTCTCTGGCTGCTGAACAATGATCAACAACAAGCCTGCGCTGCAGAACATGCTTTACCTGGGCCAGCCACAGGCCCGCCCTCTGTTCTCCTGACTGGAATCGATCAATGTTCAAGAAAGCTGGCAAGACCTTGCTGGGTCTGGCTGTCGCTGCAAGCGTCATGCAAGCGCACGCCGCAGAAACCAAGAAAGTAGATGTGCTGCTGGTCGGCGGCGGCATCATGAGCTCGACCCTGGCCGTGTGGCTGCACGAGCTGGAGCCAAGCTGGTCGATGGAAATGGTCGAACGCCTGGATGGCGTGGCCGAAGAAAGCTCCAACGGCTGGAACAACGCCGGTACCGGCCACTCCGCGCTGGCCGAGCTGAACTACACCCCGGAAGACAAGGACGGTAACGTCAACATCGCCAAGGCCATCGAAATCAACGAGGCCTTCCAGATCTCCCGCCAGTTCTGGTCGTGGCAGGTCCGCCAGGGCGTGCTGAAGAACCCTCATTCGTTCATCAACACCACGCCGCACATGAGCTTCGTGTGGGGCGATGAGAACATCAAGTTCCTGAAAAAGCGTTATGACGCGCTGCAGGCCAGCCCGCTGTTCCGCCCGATGCAGTACTCCGAGGACCACGCGCAGATCGCCAAGTGGGTCCCGCTGATGATGGAAGGTCGCGACCCGAATCAGAAGCTGGCCGTGACCTGGACGCCAATCGGTACGGACGTCAACTTCGGCGAGATCACCCGCCAGTTCGTCGGCCACCTGAAAACCCAGGAAAACTTCGACCTGAAGCTGTCCAGCGAAGTGCAGGACATCACCCGTAACGAGGACGGCTCGTGGCACGTCGAGTACAAGAACCTGAAGGACGGTAGCGAATCGGCTACCGACGCCAAGTTCCTGTTCATCGGTGCTGGTGGCGGTGCGCTGAAGCTGCTGCAGAAGTCGGGCATTCCTGAAGCCAAGGAATACGCAGGCTTCCCGGTAGGCGGCTCGTTCCTGGTGACCGAGAACCCGACCGTGGCCATGCAGCACATGGCCAAGGCCTACGGCATCGCCTCGACCGGCGCGCCACCCATGTCGGTTCCGCACCTGGACACCCGCGTGCTGGACGGCAAGCGCGTGATCCTGTTCGGCCCATTCGCCACCTTCTCGACCAAGTTCCTGAAGAACGGCTCGTACCTGGACCTGCTGAGCAGCACCACCACCCACAACGTGTGGCCGATGACCAAGGTCGGCATCGATCAGTACCCGCTGGTGGAATACCTCGCTGGCCAGTTGATGCTGTCTGACGACGACCGCTTCGAAGCCCTGCGTACCTACTTCCCGAACGCCAAGAAGGAAGACTGGCGCCTGTGGCAGGCCGGCCAGCGCGTGCAGATCATCAAGCGTGATGCCGAGAAGGGCGGCGTGCTGAAGCTGGGCACCGAAGTGGTCGCTTCCGAAGACCGCACCATCGCCGGCCTGCTGGGTGCATCGCCAGGTGCTTCGACTGCGGCCCCGATCATGCTGAACGTGCTGGAAACCGTGTTCAAGGAGAAGGTCGCTACCCCAGAGTGGCAGGCCAAGATCAAGCAGATCGTGCCAAGCTACGGCACCAAGCTGAACGACTCGGCGGCGGCCACACAGAAAGAGTGGAACTACACCGCTGAAGTGCTGCAGCTGGAGAAACCACCGGTGATCGACGAAAGCGTCGGCACCACTGTTGCACCGAGCCAGCCGGTCGAGAGCAAGCCTGAGAACGACATGGCGCTGTAAGCGGCCATTGTTGTGACAGAAGCCACGGGGGAGACCTCGTGGCTTTTTTGTTGCCTGTTCCGGCCTCTTCGCGGGTAAACCCGCTCCCACAGGCTTGGCGCTATCCCTGTGGGAGCGGGTTTACCCGCGAAGAGGCCAGCTCAGGAAACCACTGATCGGAAACCCAGCTCAGCCCCAATAAAAACATATTTTGATGCTTAAATTAATCTTGTCAGTCGATCCCCCTCCCGGAGGGTGCCGTCATGAACATCAAGATTGCCGCCTTACTGCTGCTCGCCCTGTGCGCCCAGCCGGCATGGAGCCAAAGCTACTCCTACTCCAGCGAACCCCCTGCCGCCAAACCTGCCGAATCTGCTGCAATGACCACGCGCATGGCCCTGCGCGACCTTTGGGTCGAGCACATCTTCTGGGTGCGCAACTATGCCGTGGCCAATCAAGCCGGCAACGCCAAGGAGGCTGAAGTCGCTGCCAAGGAAGTGGTCACCGACGCCACCAGGATCGCCAACAGTATTGCCCCGCTGTACGGCCAGCCTGCCGCCGATCAGTTGCTGAAGCTGCTGGCCGGTCACTGGGGCGCCATAAAGCACTACAGCGACGCCACCGTGGCCAAGGACAAAAAAGGCCAGCAAGCCGCGGTCAACGAGCTGACCAGCAATGCCAAGGCCATCGCCGCGTTTCTGGCCAAGGCCAACCCGAACCTGCCCGAGCCGACCCTGCTGACGCTGCTCAGCGCCCACGGCGGGCACCACGTGGCCCAGATCGACCAGTTGGCGGCCGCTGACTACGTAGGCGAGGCGCGCACCTGGGCGATGATGCGCGAGCATATCCTGACCCTGTCCGATGCTCTGGCTGCGGCGTTGGTCAAACAGTTCCCGGACAAATTCTGATGCTCGAAGGCCTGGGCCGTACCCAACAGGACCTGCTCCATGCGTTGCTGCTCCAGCCGGCCGGCATGAGCATCGACGACCTGGCGCAGGCCCTGGCAATCACCCGCACGGCGGTGCGCCAGCACCTGGCAGCGCTGGAGCGCGACGGCCTGGTCAAGCGTGGCGCTACCCGGCCCACCGGGCGACGCCCGGAGCAGCTGCATGAGCTGACCGAACAGGCCCGCGAACTGTTCCCGCGGCAGTACCCGTTGCTGGCCAACCTGCTGATTGCGGAAGTGGCCGGCTTGCTGGGGCAGGAGGCGTTGCTGGCGCTGATGCGCCAGCTGGGGCGCAAGCTGGCGGCGGACCTGGAGCACCAAGTGGTGGATGAGGCACGCATCGTCGAGCACATGAACAATGCCGGGTACGAGGCACAGGTGTTCTTCCGCTCGGGGGGCGAGCCGCAGATCGTTGCGCACAATTGCGTGTTCCATCACCTGGCCAAGGCTCACCCGGTGGTGTGCGAGCTGGACCTGGCGCTGATCGGGGCCTTGGGTGGGGCCGAGGTCAGCCATGAGGAGTGCATGCTCAGGGGAGGGCAGGTATGCCGGTTTGCCCTGGGCAAGAAAGAAGATTGATTTTGCCTGTTCTGGCCCTTTCGCGGGTAAACCCGCTCCCACAGAGATCGCAGAGGTCTTGAAGACAGTGATTACCCTGTAGGAGCGGGTTTACCCGCGAAGAGGCCGGCACAGGAAAATCACTGCTGCCGCAGAATGCAGTCCAGCAGCCCGGGAAACCGCTCCCCCAGCATCTCGCTACGCAACGAATTCATGTGGGTAGTCCCCACATTGCGGGTATGCACCAACCCCGCATCACGCAGCACGCGAAAATGGTGGGACATGCTCGACTTCGGCCGGCCGCCGTCCAGCTCGCCACAGCTGGCTTCGGCCACGCCCGCCAGGTGGCGCACGATACCCAGGCGCACCGGGTCGCTCAGGGCATAGAGCAGGCGTTCCAGGGTGAGGTCTTCAGAATTGGGATGTTGATAGGCTCGCATGGTCGTCATGATAACGGGGCTATCATTAATTGCCATAGTTCGATTATGATCGAACTATCGTAATCAGATAGCCCGGGAGCTTGCCCATGTCCGCTTTGTTCGAACCGTATACCCTCAAGGACGTCACCCTGCGCAACCGCATTGCCATTCCACCGATGTGCCAATACATGGCCGAGGACGGCATGATCAACGACTGGCACCACGTGCACCTGGCCGGCCTGGCCCGTGGCGGTGCCGGCTTGCTGGTGGTCGAGGCCACTGCCGTGGCACCGGAAGGGCGCATCACCCCCGGTTGCGCCGGCATCTGGAGCGATGCCCACGCCCAGGCTTTCGTGCCGGTGGTGCAGGCAATCAAGGCCGCCGGTTCCGTGCCGGGTATCCAGATTGCCCACGCCGGGCGCAAGGCCAGCGCCAACCGCCCGTGGGAGGGTGACGACCACATTGCCGCCGACGATGCTCGCGGCTGGGAAACCATTGCCCCGTCCGCCATCGCGTTCGGCGCGCACCTGACACGAGTGCCGCGCGAGATGACCCTGGACGACATTGCCCGGGTCAAGCAGGACTTCGTCGATGCCGCCCGCCGTGCGCGCGATGCCGGTTTCGAGTGGATCGAGTTGCACTTTGCCCATGGTTACCTGGGCCAGAGCTTCTTCTCCGAACACTCCAACAAGCGTACCGACGCCTACGGTGGCAGCTTCGACAACCGCAGCCGCTTCCTGCTGGAAACTTTGGCAGCGGTGCGTGAGGTATGGCCAGAGAACCTGCCCCTGACCGCGCGTTTTGGTGTGCTGGAATACGACGGCCGCGATGAGCAGACGCTGGAAGAGTCGATCGAACTGGCGCGTCGTTTCAAGGCTGGCGGCCTCGACCTGCTGAGCGTGAGTGTCGGCTTCACCATTCCCGACACCAATATCCCGTGGGGCCCGGCGTTCATGGGCCCGATTGCCGAGCGCGTGCGTCGTGAGGCGAAGCTGCCGGTAACCTCGGCGTGGGGTTTTGGTACGCCGAAACTGGCGGAAGCAGCGCTGCAAGCCAATCAGCTGGACCTGGTATCGGTAGGGCGTGCGCACCTGGCAGACCCGCACTGGGCTTACTTTGCGGCCAAGGAGTTGGGGGTGGAGAAAGCCTCCTGGACCTTGCCTGCACCGTATGCGCACTGGCTCGAGCGTTATCGCTGAGGCATGAAGGGGGCTGCTTTGCAGCCCATTCGCGGGTAAACCCGCTCCCACAGGGTCTCCACTGCCCTCAAGGCCTGCGCGATCCCTGTGGGAGCGGGTTCACCCGCGAAGAGGCCAGCACAGGCTAAAACCGGTCCAACCGGTAAGCCGCCATATCAGCCCCACTCTCCCTGTCAGCCAACCGCCCCACCCATTCCGCTGTCACCGCCGCCTGGGTCAAACCCAGGTGCTGATGCCCGAACGCCAACAAAACCCGCCCATCACACACCCGGTCGATCACCGGTAACGAATCTGGCAATGAAGGCCGGAAGCCCATCCAGGGCGTCGCTCCCTCAACACTCAGGTCCCTCCTGAACAACCCTTTGCTCAACCGGTGCAACTGCCAAGCCCGCTGCATGCTCGGCGGCGCGTCCAGCCCGGCGAACTCCACCGTACCGGCCAGGCGCAGACCTTCGGCCATGGGCGTCATGATGAACTTGCGCTCCAGCGATGTGACTGCAAACGGCAAACGCTGATGCTCGCCAGGCAACATCAGGTGGTAGCCACGCTCGGTGTCCAGCGGCACCTGCTTGCCTGTCAGTGTGGCGGTCAACCGCGCGGAATGCGCACCACAACTGATCAGCACCTGGCGGGCATCGAGCGTGCCCTGATCGCTGGCCAGCCTGACCCCGCCGCTGTGCAGCCGCCCGCCATCGACCTGCGCCTGGACAAAACGCACGCCACTGGCCTTGGCCGCTTCGAACAGTTCGCACACCACCCGGTAGGGGTCGATGAAGTGCCCGGTACGTGGGAAGAACAGCCCACCCAGCAACGACGGGCTCAGTTGCGGCGCCGCCTCGCGCACAGTGTCGGCCGACCAGAAGTCCACCGCCACCGCCTGCTGTTGCATGCGCGCGCGCAAGGCCTCCAGGGCCTGGCGCGACTCCGGCCGCTCGAACACCAGCAGCGAGCCATCTTCCTGAAACAGTTCGCCGCGCCCGATCGAGCCCAGCAGCCGCTGCCAGGCACCCAGGCTGCCTTCGTTCAACGAGCGGATGCCGGCCACGCTGCGCTGGAACGGGCCAGGGCGCAGGTTGAGCAGCAGGCGGGTGAACCACGGCATGGCCTTGGGCAGGTACTTCCAGTCCAGGCGCAACGGGCCCATCGGGTCCAGCAACATGCGCGGCAGGCGTTTGAGAATCGACAGGTCGGCAATCGGGAATACCTGCTCGGTGGCCAGGTGCCCGGCGTTGCCGTAGGACGCGCCTCGACCGGGTGCCTGGCGGTCGACCAGGGTTACCCGGCGGCCTTGGCGGGCCAGTTGCAGGGCACAGGCGACGCCGACAATGCCGGCGCCGACCACGGCGATATCGGTTTCAGCGGTTTCGACCATGCTCAGCCTTCCCGTTTACCGTCGAGCAGGCGCCGAAGCTGCAGCGGGTTGCCGTGTTTCAGTGCCTGCGGCAGCAGGGCATCGGGGAAGTCCTGGTAGCACACCGGGCGCAGGAAGCGCAGGATCGCCGCCGTGCCCACCGAAGTGGTGCGGGCATCGGAGGTGGCCGGGAACGGCCCGCCGTGGACCATCGCGTCGCATACCTCTACACCGGTCGGCCAGCCATTGACCAGGATGCGGCCAGCCTTGCGCTCAAGGGTCGGCAGCAGAATGCGGGCGCTGTCGATGTCGGCATCGTCCAGTTGCAGGGTGGCGGTCAGTTGGCCTTCCAGATGCTCGGCCACCTGGCGCACTTGCTCATCGTTGGCGCAGGCCACCACCAGCGACGCCGCGCCGAAGACTTCGGCCTGCAACGCCGGGTCGGCGAGGAACGCTTCGGCCTGGGTCACGAACAGCTGCGCCTGGCACTGGTTGGGGCCTTGCCCGGCCTGGCCACTGGCGGCGGCCTGGGCATTGGCGTTTGCGGCCAGGGCGCCGACACCGGCCTGGTAGGCACTGAAAATGCCTGGGGTAAGCATGGTCTGCGCCGCAGCCTGGCGCACGTGTTCGCTGGCGGCGTCGATGAAACGCTGCAACGCCGGCCCTTGACGGGCAATCACCAGGCCGGGGTTGGTGCAGAACTGGCCGGCACCCTGGGTCAGCGAGGCGACGAAGCCTTGTGCCAGTGCCTCGGCTCGGGTCTGCAGGGCGGTGTCGAACAGGAACACCGGGTTGATCGAGCTCATTTCGGCGTACACCGGGATCGGCTCGGGGCGGGCCTGGGCCGCCTGGCACAGCGCAATGCCACCGCTGCGCGAGCCGGTAAAGCCAACGGCCTTGATGCGCGGGTCGCTGACCAGCGCAATGCCCACTTCACGACCGGAGCCGTACAACAGCGAAAACACACCGGCCGGCAAGCCGCATTGCTTCACGGCCTTTGCCACTGCCTGGCCGACCAGCTCGCTGGTGCCCGGGTGGGCGCCGTGGGCCTTGACCACCACCGGGCAACCGGCGGCCAGGGCCGAGGCGGTGTCGCCACCGGCCACCGAGAAGGCCAATGGGAAATTGCTGGCGCCGAATACCGCCACTGGCCCCAGGGCCACCTGGCGCTGGCGCAGGTCGGCACGCGGCAGGGGCTGGCGCTCAGGCAGGGCATTGTCGACCCGCACGTCCAGCCATTCGCCAGCCCGCACCACACGGGCGAAGGTGCGCAACTGGGTGCAGGTGCGGCCACGTTCGCCCTGGATGCGCGCCTTTGGCAGGCCGCTTTCGGCCACGGCGCGATCGATCAGGGCATCACCCAGCGCTTCGATCTGCGTGGCGATGGTTTCGAGGAATTGTGCCCGTTGCTCGAGCGAGGTTTCGCGGTAGGCATCGAACGCCGCCCAGGCCAGGGCGCAGGCCTGGGCCACGTGTTCGCCGGTGCCGCCGAGGTAGGCCGGTTCCAGCGCCTGGCCGGTGGCCGGGTCGATGCCACGGATGGCTTCGCGGCTGCCGGTTACCGGCGTCTGGCCGATCAGCAGGTTGCCTGTGAGGGTCATGGAGCCTCCTTTGGAATCAATATCAAGAGAGAGCGCGGCCTTTGTAGGAGCGGGTTTACCCGCGAAGCAGGCGACTCGGTGCCTGGCACCGGCTTCGCCGGTGTTCGCGGGTGAACCCGCTCCCACAGGGGCTGCGGCTCGGCCTAGAATCAGGTGATCAGGCCAGGTTCTGCTCAGCCGACCAGCTGGCGTACCAGCTGCGGAACAGCGCGTACTGCTGCTCGGCATAGTTGCGCTGGGCGTCGGTCAGCACGTCGGTCTCGTTGAAGTGCAGGCTGTATTCGCTGTCACCGTTCAGCACCATCAGGTGCTTGTAGTAGAGCACCAGGTCGCAGCCTTCATCGAACGACGACAGCACCGCCAGCGCCGCCTCCAGTTCACGCGCCAGTCGGCGGGCCTTGGCATCACCTTTGGCCGCCTGTTTGCTCAGGCTCACCAGGTGCAGCACCTCACGCGGCAGGGCGTTGCCGATGCCGGTGATGGCGCCGGTGGCGTTGCAGTTGACGAAGCCATGTACCACCTGGGTGTCGACGCCGACCATCAGGGTCACGTCGTCATCCTTCGAGGTGATGTGCTCGGCGGCGTAGCGCAGGTCGGCGCCACCGCCGAACTCCTTGAAGCCGATCAGGTTGGGGAACTCGCTGCGCAGTTCGAAGAACAGGTCGGCGCGGGTGGCAAAGCCGTAGTACGGGCTGTTGTAGATAACCGCCGGCAGCTTCGGCGCGGCTGCCAGGATGGCCGAGAAGTGGTGCTTCTGGGCAATCAGCGAGGCGCCGCGGCTGAGCACGCGGGGGATGACCATGAGGCCGGCGGCACCAACCTTGGCCGCGTGGGCGGCGTGAGATACTGCTTCACGGGTGTTCACCGCGCCGGTGCCGACGATGGTCGGGATGCCGGCGGCCACCAGGCGCGCCACGCCTTCCTGGCGCTCTGCTTCGGTCAGCAGCGGCCAGTCGCCCATCGAGCCGCAGTACACCACGGCGCTCATGCCGGCCTCGATCAGCTCGCGGCCCTTGCGCACCAGGGCGTCGAAGTCCGGCTTGCGCTCGGCGGTGCAGGGGGTCATCAGGGCGGGCATGGTGCCGGTGAAGATGTTGTTGGTCATTGTTGTCACTCCTCGCGATATTCGTTTTTTGGAAAAAGCCGGGGTCAGATGCCCCAGGCGAACGGGTCCTGTTCGTCGATCAGCAGGGTGCTGTCGGCGGTGATGTAGGCGCGGCCGGTGATGAACGGGCGAATGCGTTCGCCGTCGCGCTCGTAGCGGCCCTGGAACTGGCTGCCGGTGATACTGGCCTGTACCCAGGTCTGGCCTTCGTCGAGCTTGCCGTCGGCGGCCAGGCAGGCCAGCTTGGCGCTGGTGCCCGTGCCGCAGGGCGAGCGGTCGTAGGCCTTGCCGGGGCACATCACGAAGTTGCGGCTGTCGGCGTTGGCGTCGTCGGTGAACAGTTCGACGTGGTCGATGGGGGCACCGTTTTCACCGGTGATGCCCTGGGCTTCGAGGGCCTTGAGCATCGCCCAGGTGTATTCGGTCAGCGCCTCGCGGTTGCCCAGCTCGATGCGCTGGCCGTGTTCGGAGACGAGGAAAAACCAGTTGCCGCCCCAGGCGATGTCGCCGCGCACCGGACCATGGCCGGGCACGTCCACCAGCACCTGCTGGCGGTAGCGGTAGGACGGCACGTTGCCGACGGTTATGGCGCCGTCTTCATGCAGGGTGGCGCTGACCTGGCCGACCGGGGTATCGATCTTGTGCACGCCCGGTGCGATCAGGCCCAGGTGCTGCAGCGAGGCGACCAGGCCGATGGTGCCGTGCCCGCACATGTTCAGGTAGCCAGCGTTGTTGAAGAAGATCACCCCGCACGTGGCGTCGGCCGATACCGGTGGGCAGTACAGCGCACCGACCAGCACATCGTTGCCGCGAGGCTCCAGCAGGCAGGCGCGGCGCCACTGGTCGTGCAGCTCGCGCAGTTCATCGCGCTGCTCGGCCATGCTGCGGCCATGCAGTTGCGGGAAGCCTTTCATCACCAGGCGGGTTGGTTCCCCGCCGGTGTGCGAGTCGATGACGTGAACGTGTTTCATGGGCATATCCATTCGAGAGTGGGTCAGGAGGCGACGGCGGCAGGACGCTGGCCTGGGTAGCTTTCGGAGGAGGCTTCGCTTTCATCCTCGCCCTCAAGGCGCACCAGGTGGGCAGGCACGCCGGTGGCCGCGCCCCAGTAGTAGATGCCCAGCGCACAAGCGGCCACGACCACGGTGTCGAACGGGTGGCCAAGTACTCCCAGGCCACCGAAGCTGCCCAGCCACGACAGCAGGATGGTCACCGCGTAGAAGCCGATCAGCCACGCCGACGAGCGCACTTGCTGGGCCAGCGACAGGTGCTGGGTCGGCACGAAGCGGCCGCACAGCAGGTACAGCACGAACA
Organism: Pseudomonas sp. C5pp; assembly: GCF_000814065.1. NCBI lineage: Bacteria > Pseudomonadati > Pseudomonadota > Gammaproteobacteria > Pseudomonadales > Pseudomonadaceae > Pseudomonas > Pseudomonas sp. C5pp. The sequence goes on from NZ_JWLN01000016.1 coordinate 98,016, forward strand.
TCACGATCTGCAGGGCCAGCAGCCACGACACGGTCTTCCAGCCCGACCAGTACACGATCAGCGCGGCGATGATGAATGACAGCGGGCCGAGCACGCCCATGCCCTTGACCCGGAACGGGCGCGGCATGTCAGGGGCGTTGCGGCGCAGGGCGGCGACGGTGACCGGGGCCACGGCGTAGCTCAGTACCAGGGCGGCGGAAACCACGTTGATCAGCGCTTCCCAGGACGGGAACGGCAGGGTCCAGAACACCGACAGGCCAAAGGTCAGCCACAGCGCCGGGCGCGGGATGCCGGACTCGGCGTCGATACGGGTGAAGTACTTGAAGAATGTGCCGGTCTGCGCCCAGCCATAGACCACGCGCGGGGTGGCGTTCATGTAGATGTTGCCGCAGCCGCTGGGCGAGATCACCGCGTCGGCCACCACCAGATAGGCCAGCCAGCCCACCCCCAGGGCCAGGGCGATGTCGCGGTAGGGCAGGGCCAGTTCCTTGGTCACTGCGGCCCAGCCGTTGCTCAGCATTTCGGTCGGCACGCTGCCGAGGAAGGCCAGTTGCAGCAGGGCGTAGATCGCGGTGGACAGCAGTACCGAGAGGATCAGCGCGATGGGGATGGTGCGTTGCGGCTTCTTCACCTCGCTGGCCACCGAAATGATCGGCGTCAGGCCCAGGTAGGCGAAGATGATGCCACCGGCCGATACCGCCATTTCAACGCCGGACAGACCGAACGGGGCAAAGCCTTGAACCTCGAAGTTTTCCGGTTTGAAGAAGGTGAACAGCACGCCGATCACCAGCAGCGGCACGATGAACTTGAACACACTGACCAGGTTGTTGGCCTTGGCGAAGGTTTTCACGCTGCGGTAGTTGAGGAAGAAGAACAGCCCCAGCAGGGCGAACTGCACCAGCCAGCCGAGCACGGTCGGGTCGCTGGAGCCGGCCTTGGTCAGCCCGGGGAACCAGGCGGCGGCGTATTGACGCGAAGCGACCACTTCGATGGCGATCAGGCTGGAAAAGGCGATCAGGGTGATAAAACCCATCAAGTAGCCCAGCAGCGGGCCGTGGGAGTACACCGGGTAGCGCACCACGCCCCCGGCACGCGGCAGGGCAGCGCCCAGTTCGCAATAGACGATGCCCAGCAACAGTACGGCGAAGCCGCCAAGGAACCAGGACAGGATGCCGGCCGGGCCGGCGATGGCCGAGACGTGGCTGGCGGCGAACAGCCAGCCGGAGCCGAAGATGGCGCCTAGGCCGATGAAGGTGAGGTCCAGCAATGACAACTGTTTTTTGAATTTGCCTGACATGGGTTCGCCTTTTTGTTGGTTATTGGATAGGCAGGTCTGATGTCACGAGATGCGGCTTTTTGGGCCGCGCTCTTGTAGGACTTGGGGCGGCTTGCGTGGGGCATAGAGTGGACCGATCGGGGCGGCGGTTCTTGATGGTTTTCTGCAGGGGGGATGACGAAATCGGCACAGTTGCGAAAAAGCAGTGGTAGGAAGGAAGGGTGGTGGATAGGCTGTAAGCCTTAACGCATAAGGGTTGTAGACATTTACTTGCTGCGCCGGCCCCTTCGCGGGTAAACCCGCTCCTACAGGTATCTCCGCAGCTTCGAGGGCTGCGCAGTACCTGTAGGAGCGGGTTTACCCGCGAAGAGGCCGGCACAGCAAACCGAGAGAGAGCAGATGACCGACACTCCCCTGGCAACCCTGTACCAGTCCCTCGACCAGCACCGCCCCGCCAACCTCGAGGCCCTGCTCGCCGGTGTGTCCCTACTGCTGCCGATCCTCGACGCCATCCCCAACGCCGCGATCTTCATCAAGGACCCGGCCGCCCGCTATGTGCTGGCCAACAACACCCTGGTCCAGCGCTGTGGCCTCAAGCGCCTGCAACCGCTGCTGGGCAAGACCAGCGCCGAAGTGTTCCCGGCACAGCTGGGCCCCGGCTACACCGAGCAGGACCGTCGCGTTCTCAAGGAGGGTTTGGTGCTGGAAGACCAGCTGGAGCTGCATCTTTACGGCAGCCGCGAGCCTGGCTGGTGCCTGACCCACAAGCGCCCGCTGTACAACCGTGCCGGCGAGATCATTGGCCTGGTCGGCATCTCGGTCGACTTGCAATCAGCCGCCGACAGCCATCCTGCCTACCAGCGCCTGGCGGCGGTGGACGAGCATATCCGGCGGCATTTCCACCAGCCTATCAGCATGGGCGAGCTCACCCGTATCGCTGGCATTTCCGTGGCCCAGCTGGAGCGCTACTGCAAGCGGGTGTTCCACCTCACGCCACGGCAGATGATCCACAAGGCACGCCTGGAGCACGCCCACCGTTTGCTGCATTCGGAACTGCCGATCACTGAAGTGGCGATGTGCTGCGGCTATACCGACCACAGTGCCTTCAGCCGCCAGTTCAAGCAACTGACCGGCTTCACCCCGCGCCAGTACCGCCAGGCAACCAGCGCTCAGTTGACCTGAAACAGCGCCCGCGCCTCATCGAAGCACTGCTCGGCAATTGCCGAACGCGGTTCGCTGCGGCGCAGCAGCAGGCCGACCGGGCTGTGGATGGCGGCGTCGGCCACCGGCAGGATGCGCAGGTGCTCGCTCAGGTCTTCCAGCCCGCAGTCCAGTGGCATGACCGCACAGCACATGCCGGTGTTGATGGCCTGGATCAGCTGGAAGCTCGAGTCGCTTTCCAGTACCGCATTCGGCTCCAGGCCACGGCTGCGGAAACTCAGGTCCAGCGACTGGCGGTAGTGCATGCCCTTGCTCAGCAGGCCCAGCGGAATGTCGCCCAGCTCGTCCCAGCGCAGGGTGTCGCTGGCGAACTGGTAGTGCCGGGTATCGTGCAGCAGGCCCATGGTGGTGGTGCCCAGTTCGATCACTTCGAAGAAGCTGGTGTTGACCTGGTCCAGGTAGCAGATGCCCAGGTCGAGCTGGTTGCGGCTGAGCCCGTCGATGACCTGTTCCGAGCTGAGCGAGCTGATCTGGAAGTGCAGCTCGGGGTATTTTTCACGCAGCGGCAGCAGCAGGTGCATGGGGTTGAAGCTGGCCAGCGGCACCGTGCCCAGGCGCAGGCTGCCGACCACCTGGCCGCGGCAACTGGCGGCTTCGGCCTGCAAGCCATCGTGCGCGGCGAGCAGGGTACGGGCCCAGGCCAGGATTCGCTCGCCCGCTTCGGTGAAACCTTCGAAGCGCTGGCCGCGCTTGACCAGTACCAGGTCCAGCTCGTCCTCCAGGTTGCGCAGGCGCATGGACAGCGTCGGCTGGGTGATATGGCACAGCGCCGCCGCCTGGCCGAAGTGGCGGGTCTGGTCGAGGGCGATGAGGAATTTGAGCTGCTTGATGTCCATGGAGGTGCCTGGTATCGGGTTATGCAGACCTTAACCCACGTCTGCGATAGATGTCATTGATGAGTCGGTACGCCATATCGATTGGACGCCCCCGGGCCATGCCTCTAGCGTGGCGGCAATGCCACTCGAGGAGCCCCACCGTGCGCGTCCAACCCGATGCGGTCTTCGTACCGCTCAACATCGCCGTGCTGACAGTCAGCGATACCCGTACCTACGACAACGACACTTCCGGTGAGCTGCTGGCCAGCCGCTCGGTGGAGATCGGCCACCGCTTGGTGGCGCGGGCGTTGCTCAAGGACGACCTTTACAAGATCCGCGCCCAGGTCGCCACCTGGATTGCCGACGAACAGGTGCAGGTGGTGCTGATCACCGGCGGTACCGGTTTTACCGGGCGTGACAGCACGCCGGAAGCGGTCGAGTGCCTGCTGGACAAGCGCATCGATGGCTTTGGCGAACTGTTCCGGGCCCTGTCGATTCTCGATATCGGCACCTCGACCGTGCAGAGCCGGGCGCTGGCCGGGCTGTCCAACCGCACGTTGGTGTGCTGCCTGCCGGGCTCCACCGGGGCCTGCCGTACGGCGTGGGAGGGCATCCTGGCGGAGCAGCTGGATGCGCGGCACCGGCCGTGCAACTTCGTCAAGCACCTGAAACCGATCGAGGCCTGTGCAAGCCGGGGCTGAGTTTTCTCCTGTACCGGCCTCTTCGCGGGTAAACCCGCTCCCACAGGTATCGCGCAGGGTTCGAAACCTGTGGGGGCCCTGTAGGAGCGGGTTTACCCGCGAAAGGGCCGGCACAGGCCACTGCATTCAGTCAGCTCAATACATGGTCCACCGGCAACAACGCCGGCGGTAGCTGTTGTTCCCCCAACCCCGCCAGCACATCGCGCTCCACGGTCCGCACCATGGCATCGGTCGGCAGGTCGTTCTCATCGCGCCCGAACGGGTCTTCCAGTTCGTTGCCAATCGCATCCAGCCCGAAGAACGTGTACCCCACGATGGTGGTGAACAGCGGCGCCAGCCAGCCCAGCGGCTCGGCCAGGGCAAACGGTAGCAACAGGCAGAAGATGTAGATGGTGCGGTGCAGCAACAGCGTGTAGGGGAACGGCAACGGCGTGCCCTTGATCCGCTCGCAGGTAGCCTGCACTTCGGTCAGCCCCACCAGCCGCTGTTCCAGTAGGCTGTAGCGCCAGTCACTGATCTGCTGCTGTGTTGCCAGCCGCGAGCAGTGCCCGCCGATTTCGCGCAGGATGGCGTCGCACACGTTGTGCGGGCTGATCGCATCGGGCCGGGCCAGCCAGGGCCGGGCGGCGGCCAGTTCGTCCTCGCTGCGCAGCCGTGCATTCAGCGCATGGGCAAAGCCGCACAGGCTGCGCAACAGTTCGGCACGCAGGGTTTCGTCGGTGATCACCAGGCTTTCGCGCACGAACGAACGGGTCTCGATGATCAGCTTGCCCCAGGCCTTGCGCCCCTCCCACCAGCGGTCATAGCAGGCGTTGTTGCGAAAACTCATGAAAATCGACAGTGACAGGCCCAGCAAGGTGAACGGGGTGGCGCTGACCGGGTAGAAAAACGCCGGAAAATGCCGCTCGACCAACACGATCAGCGCGGCCAGCAGGGTGATCGTCAGGCAACGCAGGGCGATGCGCTTGACGATCGAACCCTTGAGGGTGAACAGCACACGCAGCACATCGGGGGTGGGGTGGACGATCATGGAAATCCAGAGACGGCTGCCTAGCCGCCGGTCATGTTCATGAAACGCAGGATCTGCACGTCGCCACCGACTTCGAAATGATGGCGGTAGGGCTTGAGGTGCAAGGAATCACGAATGGCCTTTTCCAGGCGTTCGGGGTTGCCGGGGTGGGCGCGCAGAACCTGCTTCAGGTCCACCGAGTGTTCATTGCCCAGGCACAGCAGCAGGCGGCCTTCGACGGTGAGTCGCACGCGGTTGCAGGTGGCGCAGAAGTTGTGGCTGTGTGGCGAAATGAAGCCGACCCGAGTATTGGCGGCTTCGGCCAGGCGCCAGTAGCGGGCGGGGCCCTGGGACGACTCGGTCGATTCGACCAATGTGAACTGCTCAGCCAGCAGCGCACGTACTTCGTCACTGGAGCAGAACGACTCGCCGCGTTCATGTTCGCTGATCACGCCCAAGGGCATTTCTTCGATGAAGGTGATGTCCAGTTCGCGGTCGATGGCAAAGCGCACCAGGTCGACCAGTTCATGATCGTTGCGGCCCTTGAGGACCACGCAGTTGAGCTTGGTGCGCTTGAAGCCTGCCTGGCGGGCGGCGTCGATGCCGGCGATCACCTGGTGCAGGTCGCCGGTGCGGGTCAATTGCTTGAAGCGCTCCGCGTCCAGGCTGTCGAGGCTGATGTTCAGGCGCGTGACACCTGCGTCGAACAGCGGCTGGGCCAGGCGCCCGAGTTGCGAGCCGTTGCTGGTCAGGCACAACTCGCGCAGGCCGGGCAGGGCGGCGATGCGCCCGCACAGGTCGACGATGCCCTGGCGCACCAGCGGCTCGCCGCCGGTCAGGCGGATCTTGCGGGTACCAAGGGCGACGAAGCGCTCGGCCACCTGGAGCAGTTCCTCGAGGCTGAGGATTTGCTGGCGCGGCAGGAACTGCATGTCTTCGGCCATGCAGTACACGCAACGGAAGTCGCAGCGGTCGGTGACCGACATCCGCAGGTAGTCGATTTTCCGGTTGAAGCCGTCGATCAGGGCCCGGCTGTTCTGTTCCACGTTCGCGCTCGAATGGGTAGGGACTCGATCCAAGCTATAACTTGGGCGCAGGGCCGTCAAATTGCTTTGTCCGACCGATTGATCGATGGCCTCTATCATGGCTGCAGGCCACGTATTTCAAAGTGTTGACCGCGTCGCCCAATTCGCGGGTAAACCCGCTCCCACAGGTAAAGCGCAGGGCTCGAAACCTGTGGGGGCCCTGTGGGAGCGGGTTCACCCGCGAAGGCCGTGGCGCGGTTCCAGCCCATGATCGAAACCGCCTATCACCCCGTAAGATCTTTCGATTGGACGGCTCTACCCCACGCTCCATAGGCTGAAAAAAAGCATCGAAGCGTGAGGATTCACCGCATGAGCCAGGACCAACATATCAGGGACTACAAGGGCGCCGCCGCCGGCTGGGGGGCGCTCAAGAGCGTGACCAAGAGCTGGCTGGGCAGCGACAATGCCTTCAAGAACCTGCGGGCCATGCTCAAGACCAACCAGAACGGCGGCTTCGACTGCCCCGGCTGCGCCTGGGGCGAGTCGCCGGAAAACGACATGGTCAAGTTCTGCGAGAACGGCGCCAAGGCAGTCAACTGGGAAGCCACCGGCCGCTCGGTGGACCCGGCATTCTTCGCCAGGTACAGCGTCAGTGCGCTGGCCGAGCAGACCGACTACTGGCTGGAGTACCAGGGCCGCCTGACCCACCCGATGCGCTACGACGCGGCCACCGACCACTATGTCGAAACCAGCTGGGAAGAAGCCTTTGCGCTGGTTGCGCAACACTTGCGCGCACTCGAATCGCCCGACCAGGCCGAGTTCTACACCTCGGGCCGGGCCAGCAACGAGGCGGCGTTCCTCTACCAGCTGTTCGTCCGCGCCTACGGCACCAACAACTTCCCCGACTGCTCGAACATGTGCCATGAAGCCAGCGGCGTGGGCATGTCGGAGACCCTCGGCGTGGGCAAGGGCACCGTGGTGTTCCACGACCTGGAACTGGCCGATGCCATCTTCGTCATCGGCCAGAACCCCGGCACCAACCACCCGCGCATGCTCGAACCGCTGCGTGAAGCGGTGAAGCGTGGTGCCCAGGTGGTCTGCTTCAACCCGCTCAAGGAGCGCGGCCTGGAGCGCTTCCAGCACCCCCAGCACCCGTTCGAGATGCTCAGCAATGGCTCCGAACCAACCAATACGGCCTACTTCCGCCCGGCCTTGGGCGGTGACATGGCAGTGATGCGTGGCATTGCCAAGTACCTGCTGCAGTGGGAACGCGAAGCCCAGGCCAATGGCGAACCGGCGGTGTTCGACCATGCCTTCATCGCCGAGCACACCAGTGGCATCGACGCATACCTGGAAACCGTGGATGCCACGCCTTGGGCGCACATCGTCGAGCAATCGGGCCTGACCCAGGCCGAGATCGAACTGGCAGCGCGCATGTACCGCAAGGCCGAACGGGTGATCATGTGCTGGGCCATGGGCGTGACCCAGCACCGCCACTCGGTGCCGACCGTTCAGGAAATCGTCAACCTGCAGCTGCTGCGCGGCAACGTCGGCAAGCCCGGCGCCGGCCTGTCACCGGTGCGTGGCCACAGCAACGTGCAGGGCGACCGCACCATGGGCATCGACGAGAAGCCCGGGTCGGCGCTGCTCGATGCCATCGAAAAACGCTTCCGGTTCCGCGTGCCGCGTGCCCACGGGCATAACGCCGTGCTGGCGATCAAGGCCATGGAAGAGGGGCGGGCCAAGGTGTTCATCGGCCTGGGTGGCAACTTTGCCCAGGCCACGCCGGATACGCCGCGCACTCATGCGGCCATGCGCAATTGCGCGCTGACCGTGCAGATTTCCACCAAGCTCAACCGCTCGCACCTGGTCACCGGCCGCGATGCGTTGATACTGCCGTGCCTGGGCCGTACCGAAATCGACATGCAGGCCAGCGGGCCGCAAGGCGTGACCGTGGAGGACACCTTCAGCATGGTGCACATCTCCCACGGCCAGCTGCGCCCGCGCTCGCCGCACCTGCGCTCGGAGCCGTGGATCATCGCCGGCATGGCCCAGGCGACCCTGGGCAAGCAGCCGATCGACTGGGAGTACGCTGTTGCCGACTACGGCCGCATCCGCAGCATGATTGCCGATGTGATCCCCGGCTTTGCCGATTTCAACGAGCGCCTGCAGCACCCGGGCGGCTTCCACCTGGGCAACAATGCCGCCGACCGTACCTGGCGCACGGCCACAGGCAAGGCGCGCTTCAGCCCGCACCGGCTGCCGGAGCAACTGGTGAATGCCAAGGTGCTGGCCCGCGGTGACAAGCCCGACCTGATCCTGCAGACCCTGCGTTCGCATGACCAGTACAACACCACTCTGTATGGCCTGGATGACCGTTATCGTGGGGTGTTCGGCCTGCGTGAAGTGGTGTTCGTCAACGAGGTGGACATCCGCCGGATGGGCTTCGAGCCGGGCGAGCATGTGGACCTGGTGTCGCTGTGGGAAGATGGCGTGGAGCGGCGGGTGTCGGGCTTCCGCCTGGTGGCGTATGACGTGCCCGAGGGGCAGGCGGCGGCGTACTACCCTGAGACCAACCCGCTGGTGCCGCTGGAAAGCTATGGCGAGGGGACCTATACCCCGACCTCGAAGTTCGTGGCGATCAAGGTCGAGAAAGCCAAGGCGGGGAACCGGATTGCGGCGGTGCTTGCCGCGGATTGATCGGTTGCCTGTGCTGGCCTCTTCGCGGGCTTGCCCGCTCCCACAGGGACCCCACAGTTTTCAGCACCTGTGGTACTCCTGTGGGAGCGGGCAAGCCCGCGAAGAATCCAGCACCGATCAGGAACGATGCACCGGGTAGGCCGTGGTGTACTTCATCTGCTCCATGGCAAAACTGGAAGTGATGTTCGACAGCCCATCAGTACTGGTGATCAGCTTTTTATAAAACCGGTCATACGCCGCAATATCCCCCACCACCACCCGCAGCATGTAATCCCAGTCCCCCGACATGCGGTAGAACTCCATCACTTCCTCGAACCCGGTCACGGTCGCGGCAAACTGCTCCAGCCAGGCGCTGTCGTGGCGCTGAGTCTTGAGCTGGACGAACACCGTCAGCCCCAGCCCCAGCCGTTCCGGGTCGAGCAAGGCGACACGGCCGACAATGTAGCCGTCTTCTTCCAGGCGCTTGACCCGCTTCCAGCACGGCGTGGTGGAGAGGTTGACGGCCTCGGCCAGGTCCTTGAGCGAGATCGAGGCGTCGCGCTGAAGCAGGGTGAGAATGTGCTGGTCGAAGCTGTCCATATCGCGCGTGGGCCGTGGAGAAAAATATTTCACAGATTACCCCAAGGCTAGAAGATTTGGGTTGTGCGATAGTGGCAACTTTCACTCTGCCAATGGGCCTGACCATGTCCGACAAGCCGCGCAATTTCGCCACCCGTACCATTCACGCCGGTGAGCAGTTCAGCGTCGCCGATAACGCTATTTTCCCGGCGATCGTCACCGCCAGCTCGTTCACCAAGCGCAGCCTGGACGACAAACCGGAATACTCCTACAGCCGCGTCGGCAACCCCACCCGGCATGCCTATGAAACCTGTGTCGCCGCTCTGGAAGAGGGCGTTGGCGCGGTCGCCTGCGCCTCGGGTGTGAACGCCACCGCCACCGTGCTGGAGCTGCTGCCCAAGGATGCCCACGTGGTGGTGATGAACGGCGTGTACGGCGGTACCTTCCGCATCATGGAAGACTACCGCAGCCGCACCTCGGGCCTGACCACCACCTACGTCGACCTCAACGACCTCGAGGCGGTGGCCGCCGCCATCAAGCCGGAAACCCAGCTGATCTGGATCGAATCGCCGACCAACCCGTTGCTGCACCTGGTCGACATCAAGGCGGTGTGCGACCTGGCCAAGGCACGGGGCATCCTCACTTGCATCGACAACACCTTCTGCTCGCCGTGGAACCAGCGCCCGATCTCCCTGGGCGTGGACCTGGTGATGCACTCGGCCAGCAAGTACATCGGCGGCCACTCCGACCTCACCGGTGGCGTGGTCGTAGCTGCCAATGATGCGCTGTTGGCGCGCCTGCGCCGCATCAGCATGGCGATTGGCGCGGTGCAGGGGCCGTTCGACTGCTACCTGGCCCTGCGCGGTCTGAAGACCTTGGATGTGCGCATGGAGCGCCAGTGTGCCAATGCCCTGCAGGTGGCGCGCTTCCTCGAAAGCCACGCGCAGATCGAGCAGGTGTATTACCCGGGGCTGGAAAGCCACCCGCAACATGAGTTGTGCAAACGGCAGATGCGCAGTGGCGGGGCGGTGGTGGCGATGAAGGTCAAGGGCGACCGGGCCGCGCTAAACCGCCTGGTGGAGGCGCTGCAGATCTTCGTGCTCGCCGACTCGCTGGGCGGGGTGGAAAGCATGATCAACCACTCCTGGAGCATGTCGCACTGCTCGCTGAGTCCGGAGCAGAAGGGCGTGATGGGCATCAGCGAAAACCTGCTGCGGTTGTCGGTGGGGATCGAGGATTACCGGGACCTGGTCGACGACCTGGATGGGGCGTTGAAGGCTGCGGCTGCTATGTGAGGGCTGCTGGCCTCTTCGCGGGTGAACCCGCTCCCACAGGTATTGCGCTGCCTTCAGGTTTGGCGCTGTACTTGTGGGAGCGGGCAAGCCCGCGAAGAGGCCGGTGGATTCAATGAATTCCTGTCAGGATTTGGGCGGATGAATGATCCGTTCGATCTTGTCCTTGATCAGCAAGCGCTCCTTGCGCAGGCGGTTGACGGTTTCGTCGTTGGTGCCGTTGCCTTCGGCAGCGACCACCTCTTTGTCTTTTGCGTTGTATTCCTTGTGCAGTGAGTGCAGCGTCTGGTCCTTGTCCATGAGCGCCTGGAATGCATCAGCGGTAACGTGCAGGTCAGCGAGCAGATCATGCGGAACTGGCATTTCTTCACCTCTGTCGGGGGTTGGCGGATGGTTCTGACCTTTGAGGATAGTCGTCTTTGCGCAGGTAGGGGACTGGGGTAGGCTGTCGCATCTCCCCCGTGACCCGGAACCTGCGCCATGCCTCACCTGAACCTGGAATACAGCGACAACCTGCGTGAGCTGAATGTCGACGTCCTGCTGCTGCGCCTGAACCATGCCCTGGTCGGCAGTGGCCAGTTCGCCGACGAGGCCGATATCAAAAGCCGCGCCGAAGCCTTCAAGCACTATCGAGTGGGCACTGCGCCCGGCGAGCGTGCCTTTGCCCATGTGCGCCTGGCCATCCTCAGCGGGCGCTCGCCCGAGGTGAAGAAGCAACTGTCCGCCAGCCTGCTGGATGTGCTGCGTGAGGCCATCCCCAAGCAACCTGGGCTGGACATCCAGCTGTGCGTGGAAGTGCTGGACATCGACCGCGAGCCGTACGCCAAGGAACGCCTGGCAGGCTGAACAAGCGCTGAATGAACTTCTTTTAATGTAAAAAAGGCGCCTGCTCACGAATTTGTTGGCGTCTTTTTCACAAAATATTGATGGCACGCTTTCTAGAGTTCAGCCAAGTTTCCCCGGTGCCGCGCAGGCCCTCGGGCTGATAATCACTCTTGATTGCGAACACTGATGCTCAACTTCAAATCCCTGCGGACTGAATGGGTCACGCTGCTGGCCAGCCTTTACCTGCTGATAGGCTTAAATGTCTTCCTCTGGCAGCATCTCGAACAGGTCGTGCCGCCCGGTTTGCCGGGGCTTTGGCTGAGCCTGGCGTTTGCCGTGCTGATGCTGTTCGCGTTCAACCTGATCCTCACGTTGTTCGCCTTCCGTTATGTATTGAAGCCAATACTTATCGTGTTGTTCATGAGTGGCGCGGGTGTGGCTTACTTCATGAACCAGTACGGCGTACTTATTGACGCGGGCATGTTCCGCAATATTGCGGAAACCAACGTGGCGGAAGTGCGTGACCTGCTTTCGTTGAAGTTTGCCTTGTATATCCTGGGCCTCGGTGTAGTGCCTTCGCTGCTGTTGTGGAAGGCGCCGATCGCCTATCGCGCCTGGCACCGTGAACTGCTCGGCAAGCTGGTGGTTGGCGGTGCCTGCGTGGTGGCCCTGGGCTCGGTGGCACTGGTCAACTACCAGGGCCTTTCGTCGCTGTTTCGCAACCACCACGAACTGCGCCTGATGCTCACCCCCAGCAATATCGTGGGTGCCTCCATCGGCTATGTCAGCGAGCGCGTCGGTACCGCATCACGGCCCTTCCAGCATTACGGCGAAGATGCCAAGCGTGACGCTGCCTGGCAAAAGCATGAACGCAAGTCGCTGACTGTGCTGGTTGTGGGTGAAAGTGCGCGGGCAGATCACTTCGGCGTGCTCGGCTACAACCGCGATACCACACCGAACCTTGCCAGGGAGCAGGGCCTGCTGGCGTTCTCCGATGTTCACTCCTGCGGCACGGAAACCGCCGTTTCGGTGCCGTGCATGTTCTCTGGCATGAAGCGCAAGGACTACGATGCCCGCGTGGCGAAGAACCGCGAAGGGTTGCTGGACATCCTCCAGCGGACCGGTCTGGCGGTGCAGTGGCGTGACAATCAATCGGGCTGCAAGGGTACCTGCGATCGCGTGCAGTTCATCGACGTCAGCAAACTCAAGGACCCGCAGTTGTGCGCTGATGGTGAATGCCATGACCAGATCCTGCTGCAGGGCCTGGGTGAGCTGATCGACAACCTCGACAAGGACACCGTGCTGGTACTGCACCAGATGGGCAGCCACGGGCCTGAATACTTCAAGCGGTACCCCGGTGCCGACCAGCGTTTTGCCCCGGTATGCCAGAGCAACGCGCTGGACCAGTGCAGCGAGCAGCAAATCGTCAACGGCTACGACAATACACTGGCCTATACCGACAAGGTGCTGGCCTCGCTGATCGACATCCTGCGCAGCAAGCAGGACAAGGTAGACACGGCGATGATCTACCTGTCCGACCATGGCGAGTCGCTGGGTGAGTACAACCTGTTCCTGCACGGCACGCCTTACGCCATCGCCCCCGAGCAGCAGAAGCACGTGCCGTTGCTGACCTGGTTCTCCGACAGCTACAAGGAGGACTTCGGCGTCGACACCGATTGCCTGGCCAAGCTCAGCGATGCGCCGCTGTCGCAGGACAACCTGTTCCACTCGATGCTCGGCCTGTTGCAGGTGCGTACCGAGGTCTACCAGCAATCGCTGGACATGTTCGCCAGCTGCCGGCCCTGGCTGGCGGCCAAGCGCTGAGTCTGACTGCACCGTTTATCCATTCCAGGGATGGCGCAGGTTTCACCAGCAGTGCCCGCGCCGTATATACTGCGCGCCAATGTTAGTGGGAGAGCCTCGTGGCCATCGAAATACACTGGATCCGTGACGACCAGAGCCTGGCCGAACACTGCCGCGACTGGCATCAGCTGCCCTTTGTCGCCGTCGACACCGAATTCATGCGGGTCGACACCTTCTACCCGAAAGCCGGGCTTATCCAGATCGGCGACGGAAAGCGTGCCTTCCTGATCGACCCGTTGCTGATCGGCAACTGGCAACCCCTGGCCGAACTGCTGGATGACAGTGGCGTGGTCAAGGTGCTGCACGCCTGCAGCGAAGACCTCGAAGTGCTGCTGCGCCTGACCGGCAAACTGCCACAGCCGCTGTTCGACACCCAATTGGCCGCCGGCTACCTGAACCTGGGCTTCTCCATGGGCTATTCGCGCCTGGTGCAGGAAGTGCTGGGGATCGACCTGCCCAAGGGCGAAACCCGCTCCGACTGGCTGCAGCGCCCGCTCTCGGAAACCCAGGTCAGCTATGCCGCCGAGGATGCCGTGCACTTGGCCGAGCTGTTCACCGTGTTGCGCCCGCGCCTGAGTGACGACAAGTACGCCTGGGTGCTGGAGGACGGTGCCGAGCTGGTAGCCGCATTGCGCCGCGAGGTCGAGCCCGAAAGTCTGTACCGCGACGTCAAGCTGGCCTGGAAGCTGGCCCCCCAGCAACTGGCAGTGCTGCGTGAGCTGTGTGCCTGGCGCGAGCGTGAAGCGCGCAACCGCGACGTACCGCGCAATCGCATCCTCAAGGAGCACTCGCTGTGGCCCATGGCCAAGAGCCAACCGAGCAACCTGTCGGCGCTGGCCAAGATCGACGAGATGCATCCGCGCACCATTCGTCAGGACGGTGAGTTCCTCATCCAGCTGATCAAGCGTGCCGCCAGCCTGCCAGCCGAGCAATGGCCACAGGCCTTGCCCGAGCCTTTGCCGATCGAGGCCGCAGGTATCCTCAAGCAGCTGCGTGCCATCGGCCAGGCCGAAGGTGAGCGCCTGGGCATTGCCCCGGAGCTGATGCTGCGCAAAAAAGCCCTGGAAGCGCTGCTCAAGAGCGGCTACCCCAATGGCCCCTATCAATTGCCCGATTCGCTGCGCGGCTGGCGCCGTGAGCGCATGGGCCAGGCCCTGCTGGACAGCCTGGCAGGCGCCGGAGAGACTCGATGAAACGCATTTGCTCTATCTACAAGAGCCCCCGCAAGAACGAAATGTACCTGTACGTGCTCAAGGCCGACGGCCTGGAGCGCGTGCCCGAAGGCCTGCTGCCGTTCTTCGGCACCCCCGTGCACGCCTTCGACCTGGTGCTTACCCCCGAGCGCAAGCTGGCCCGCGAGGATATCGCCAAGGTGCTGGAAAACCTCGACAACCAGGGTTACCACCTGCAGATGCCGCCGCCGGAAGACGACTACATCGAGCACCTGCCCGAAGAGTTGCTGCGCCGTAACGACCCTGCCTGATCATGCGAGTACTGATTGCTGAGCATGATCATGCTCGATACGCCGAGATCTTGCGCGCAGCCGCGCCAGAGCTGGAGATCCTGACCAGCGGCGACTCCGCCGAACTGGCACGCCAGGCGCCACAGTGCCCGGTGTGGCTGGGCCAGCCGGACCTGCTGGCAAGCCTGCTGCGCCAGGGCCACAAGCCGGGCTGGATGCAGTCCACCTGGGCCGGTATCACCCCGCTGCTGGCCGAGGGCCTGCCGCGCGACTATCGCCTGACCCGCGCCGTGGGCATCTTTGGCCAGGTGATGGCCGAGTACATGCTCACCTACATGCTCGGCCATGAGCGCGAGGTGCTGTCGCGGCTGGTCAGCCAGGTCGAGCGGCGTTGGGACGACCGCCCGGGGCGTACCCTGGAAGGGCGCAAGGTGCTGATCGTCGGCACTGGCGACATTGGCCAGCGGGTGGCCGAGTTCCTGCAGGCGTTTGGCGTGGTGCTGTATGGCGTTGCCAGCAGCGCCCGCGAGCAGGCGCCGTTCGTCGAGGTAGCGGCGTTGGCCGACCTGCCGCGCCTGGTGGGTCAGGTCGATTACGTACTCAACCTGCTGCCGGATACCCCGGCAACCCACAACCTGTACGATGCGGCACTGTTCAAGTGCTTCCAGCCCACGGCGCTGTTCATCAATGCAGGGCGCGGCGCGGCGGTGGTCGACGCTGACCTGGTCGAGGCACTGAAGGAAGGGCACCTGGCAGGGGCGGTGATCGATGTCTGCCGGCAGGAGCCGTTGCCCAGGCAACACCCGTTCTGGACGGCGTGGGGCTTGCTGCTGACCGGGCACAGCTCGGCACCCACCTCGCCGGCGGCGATGGTGCGGTTGTTTGTCGAGAATGTGCGGGCGTTCACGGCGGGGCAGGGGTTGCGAGGTGAAGTGGACTTCGCCCGGGGCTATTGATTTTGTAATGCCTGTGCTGGCCTCTTCGCAGCACAAGGCTGCTCCTACAGGTTTTTCACTGTGCTGTAGGAGCAGCCTTGCGCTGCGAAAAGGCCGGTACAGCCAATGCAGGGCTTACAGGCTGAAATCACCCTCGGCAGCCAGCTCGCTCAGTGGCTTGCGCGGGCTCGGGACTTCACGCGCCTGCAGGGCTTCGTTCAGGCTGGCCTTGTCGCCCAGCTTGCCGATCGCCACCATGGCATGCAGCACGTAGCCTTCAGGAACCTTCAACTCCTGACGCGCCAGTTCCTGGTCGAAACCGGCCATGCCATGGGTATGCCAGCCGCTGATGCTGGCTTGCAGGGCCAGATGCCCCCAGGCGGAGCCGGTGTCGAAGGTGTGCCACAGCGCCGGCTTTTCTTCCGTGGCGCCCGGGGCGGCGTAGGTGGTCTTGGAAATCACCAGCACCAGCGCCGATGCCTGTTGCGCCCAGCTGCGGTTGGCCGGCACCAGCAGGTTCAGGTAGCGCTCCCAGTTCGGCGTGTCACGGCGGGCATAGAGGAAGCGCCAAGGTTGCGAGTTGTTCGCCGAGGGCGCCCAGCGTGCAGCTTCGAGGAAGCTCAGCAGGGTTTCTTCGCTGATCGGCTCGGCGGTGAAGGCACGTGGCGACCAGCGGTTGATGAACTGCTCGTTGATGGCGTAATCGGCAATGCGGGGGGTGGCGCTCATGGCGGCTCCTGCAAAAGGGCGGTAAACGCGCACGCTACTGCGTCGCGTCGCGACTGACAAGCGGTCTGGCTTTGCCGAAGGCCAGGCTCTAGACTGGCGCCGCTGCGCGCCGTGGCCCCAAGATGAATGCAGGAAACCCGTGTCATGATCGCTGAAAACGCGCCGTTCTGGCGGCGCAAGACCCTCGAACAACTCAGCCCGCAAGAGTGGGAGTCGCTGTGTGACGGTTGCGGCCTGTGCTGCCTGCAAAAGCTCGAGGACGAGGACGACAACAGCGTCTATTACACGCGCATCGCCTGCAAACTGCTGGATCTGCACACCTGCCAGTGCAGCGATTACCCCAACCGCTTCGCCCAGGTACCTGACTGCATACAGCTCACCCCGGGCAAGGCCGACCAGTTCAAGTGGCTGCCGAGTACCTGCGGCTACCGCCTGGTCAGTGAGGGCAAGGACCTGCCGGCCTGGCACCACCTGGTCTGCGGCGATCGCCAGCAGGTCCATGAACAGCGCATTTCCCAGTCGGGGCGCATGCTCAGTGAACACGATGTGCACGAAGACGACTGGGAAGACCACCTGATCTTCCGCGCCAGCTGACCGGCGCGGCCCGCTGCCACGGGGAAGCAAGGAGTTTCTGTATGCGTTGCCAGCTGTTGTTGCTGTTTGGCCTGATGGCCAGTTCGCCGGCCTGGGCGAAAAAGGTCGACCTCGACTATCAGGTGCGCCTGTTGCCAGCCAGCGGCCAGGCGGAGGTCCGCCTAACCTTGGCCGAAGGCAGTGCCGTGCGCAGTCTGGATTTCGATCTGGGCAAGGCTGGGGCCTACAGCGGCTTCCAGGCTGATGGCCAATGGCAACTGCAGGGCCAGCGCGGCGTGTGGCAACCGGCGGCCGGCAAGACCAGCCTCAGCTACCGCGTGCAGCTGGACCAGAAACGCGGCAGCGGCGCCTATTCATCGCGCATCACCCCGCATTGGGCGCTGTTCCTGGGCGACCAGCTGGTGCCGCCTGCGCGCCTCGACCAGCAGGATGGCACCGAACTGGTGGCGCGGCTGGCGTTCGACCTGCCGGAGGGCTGGAAGAGCATTGAGACCTCCTGGCCGCGCATCGGCAAGGACAAGTTCCGCATCGACAACGTTTCGCGCCTGTTCGACCGCCCCACAGGCTGGATGCTCGCCGGCGACCTGGGCAGCCGCCGCGCCCGCCTGGGCGAAACCGAGGTCACCGTGGCCGCACCGGTGGGGCAGGGTATGCGGCGCATGGACAACCTGACCATGCTGACCTTTGTCTGGCCGCAATTGCAGGCGGTTTTCCCGCGCAACCCGCCGAAGCTGCTGTTGGTCGGCGCTCGCGACGGCATGTGGCGTGGGGCGACCGCCGCGCAGGGCTCGTTGTACCTGCACAGTGCCCGGCCGGTGGTCAGCGAGAATGGCAGCAGCCCGTTGCTGCGCGAAGTGGTGCAACTGTTTGCGCAGATCCATGGGCGCGATGGCAGTGACTGGCTGGTGGAAAGCCTGAACGACTACTATGCCAGCGAGTTGCTGCGCCGCTCGGGCGGGGTGAGTGACGACCGTTACGAGGCTTGGCAGGCGCGCCTGAGCAAGCAGGGCGCCAAGGTCACCCGGCTCAAGGGCGAGCATGCCACCCCGGCGCAGGTGGCGCGCGGAGTGATGCTGTTGCAAGCGCTGGACAAGGAAATCCGCATCCACACCCAGGCCAAACGCTCGCTGGACGATGTCGCACGCGGGTTGATGCGCCTGCCCAGCGTCAGCACCGAAGACTTCGTGCAGATCAGCGAGAACGTGCTGGGGCGGCGCTCAGAGGTGTTGCAGAGCAAGGCGTTGCGCTAGCCATTTCTGTACCTGTGCCAGCCTCTTCGCGGGTAAACCCGCTCCCACAGGTACGGCGAAGAGGCCGAAGCCTTGGTGATCCTGTGGGAGCGGGTTTACCCGCGAAAGGGCCGGCACAGGCGGTGCAAAATCAACTGGCCAACGGATCCTTCCCGGTTACCGTCACCCCGCGCGTCGCCGCCTCGGCACTGGCCTTCAACGCCTCCAGTTCCGCAGCACTGCGCTCGATGTCCGAACGCAAGCGGTGATACTCCTGCCGGTGCCGCTGCCACCAGGCCTTGGTCGCACAATGCCCGCTGAAGCCCCGAGCCAGTGCCAAGCCGCCAACTGCGATCTGCAACAACCCGACCAGGCCGCCGTGGCGCAGCCCCTTGCTGACCATCAACGCGCCGCCAGCCAGCGAACTGGCGCGCTCCAGGCCGTGAACGTTCTTGTCTTGCGATGTCGCTGCCGAATGGATATCAAGCATGGCAAGGTCTTCGTCTGAAGTGTATGCAGGTGACCTGTCGGCCGCCGCCATCGTTCAGTCGGCTATTTGAACCTGGGCCCCGAACGGGTATTCAGCCCCTTGGCCATGCGGTCATACAGCACCACATTCACCGTCGCTGCGAGGTTCATGCAGCCCTCGGTCGGAATGTAGATGGTCTCTTCGCACCATGCCCGCACATCGGCACTGAGGCTGCCGTCTTCCGGCCCGAAGATGTAGATGGCCCGATCCGGGTGGGTGTATTCCGGCAATGGCCGCGCGCCTTCCACCAACTCCACGGCCACCGGCGTGCAGCCCAGCGGGATGATGCGCTGCAGGTCATCGATGCCGATCAGTGGGATGTCGTAGTGCACGCGCTTGGTGTCGGTGACGAAGTCACGCGCACGCTCGTAGCGTTTGCCGGTGTAGAACACCGAATTGACGCCATAGCAACCCGCGGCGCGCATCACCGAGCCGACGTTTTCTGCCGACTTGGGGTTGAACAGGCCGATGCAGCTGTATCGTTTGTTTGCCACGTACCGGGGCCCTTCACGAAAAAAAAGCGCGATTATACGGGCTGCCCGGTAGCAGCGGGGCGGTGAATCGATGGTCAGTCTTTCTTCAGCATGCCCGCCAGCCCGGCGAACGGGTTGTGGGTGGCCTTGGCGATGCTCGGGGTGCTGGTGGAGCCTTCGCTGAAGTACTGCTGGTCGGTATAGCGCGAGTGCTCGTTGTCGTGGCAGTACAGGCACAGCAGCTCCCAGTTGGAGCCGTCCTGCGGGTTGTTGTCGTGGTTGTGGTCGCGGTGGTGCACGGTCAGCTCGCTCAGGCGCTTGCCGGAGAACTCGCGGGCGCAGCGGCCGCAGACGTGCGGGTACATTTTCAGGGCCTTGTCGCGGTAGCCCATTTCCTTGTCGCGCTTGGCATCGGCCAGGATGCGGTCCAGGCGCGCGGTGGCGGCGGCGGAAGAGGTGGAGCTCATGGTGTTTCCTTTGTTCTGATCAGGCAAATGACGGTTATGCGCTGAGTCTAGCGCGCTTGCGTGGCAGGCGGACAGGCGAAAGCTTTGATTTAGGCGTAGCCTGTAGGAAGGTTCCCGACAGGAGGTTGCTGATGTTTCGCGCGATCCTCGTTGTGCTGTTGTTGGCCGGCCTGCCCATGGCCGAAGCTGCCAGCACGCCACCCCGGTTGAGCACGCCGGTGCCCGGTGCACCGGGTACGCCTACGCCTACGCCATATCCGCAGATTACCCCGAGTACGCCGCCCAAGGCCTATGACAGCCAGCCGGGGGCGCCACTGTTACCGCCGATGCCGGTGCCCGGGCCACCGAAAGACCAGCCATTGCCGGGGTTGCGCCAGGACCCGCCGAAGCAGCCGGTGCAGGATGATTGAATTCAGCCGGCTGCCCCGATTTTCTGTGGGAGCGGGTTTACCCGCGAAGCAGGCGCCGCGGTGGATGGCACGGGCTTCGCCCGTGTTCGCGGGCAAACCCGCTCCTACAGGGATCGCGCAGGATTCAGGACATGCGCAATCCCTGTAGGAGCGGCCTTGTGTCGCGAAAGGGGCGCAAAGCGCCCCCAGCTTTCTCAAACGATACCTAGCTCACCAAACACGAACGCATATTCCAAGGCCACATCCTTGAGCCCCTGATACCGCCCGCTCATCCCGCCATGCCCAGCCCCCATCTCGGTCTTGAGCAGCAGCAGGTTATCGTCGGTCTTTCGCGTGCGCAGCCGCGCCACCCACTTGGCCGCTTCCCAGTACTGCACGCGGCTGTCGTTGTAGCCCGCCACCACCAGCATCGCCGGGTAGGCCTGTTCCTTCACGTTCTCGTACGGTGCATAGGCCTTGATCCGCTCATACACCTCCGGCTCCTCAGGGTTACCCCATTCGTCGTACTCGGTCACGGTCAGCGGCAGCTCGGGGTCGAGCATGGTGTTGAGCACGTCGACGAACGGCACTTCGGCAATCGCACAGCGGAACAGCTCGGGGCGCAGGTTGAGCACCGCGCCCATCAGCAGGCCACCGGCGCTGCCACCACTGATGGCCAGGCGGTCGGCAGCCGTGACACCCTCGGCGATCAGGTGCTCGGCACAGGCGATGAAGTCGCTGAAGGTGTTGTGCTTGTGCTCCTGCTTGCCGGCGCGGTACCAGGCTTCGCCCAGTTCGCCACCACCACGCACATGAGCGATGGCAAAGGCCACGCCGCGCTCCAGCAGGCTCAGGCGCGCGTGCGAGAACCACGGGTCGAGGCTTTCGCCATAGGCGCCGTAGCCATACAGGTACAGCGGCACGGTCTGGCCCAGGTCCTGGCGGCGGCGCACCAGACTGATCGGCACCCGGGTGCCGTCCGCTGCGGTAGCCCACAGGCGCTCGCTGACATAGTCGTCGGCATCGAACGGCCCCAGCACCGGGGTTTGCTTGAGCACCGCCTGGGCACCGCTGGCCAGCTCCAGCTGGCGTACCTGGGCCGGGCGGTTGAGGGCTTCATAGCGCAGGCGCAGGCGTGGGCTGGCGAATTCCAGGCTGTCCTGCACGTACAGGCTGTAGGCCGCGTCGGGCAGTTCGACGCGGTAGGGGGCCAGGCCCTGCGGGCGTACCTCGATGATCGGCAGGCCGCCTTCGCGCAGGCTCAGGGTCAGCGCGCCGGCATTCAGGCTGAGGCCTTCGAGCATGATCGCGTCGCGGTGCGCTACCAGCACCTGCCATTGCTCACGGCTGGGCACTGGTGCGACCGGGGCGTGGTACAGGGCGAAGTTGATGCCGTCCTGGTTGGTGCGGATGAACCAGCGCCACTGGCCGTCGAGCTGGCCGTGGTCGGGGAAGTACTCGTGGCCTTCGACCCGTGGCGCCAGGCAGGTGAACGGTGCCTGCGGGGTTTCCGCGTCCAGCACCCAGGCTTCGCTGGTGGTCTTGCTGTTGAGCAGCAGCACTAGCTGGCGTTCGGAACTGGTGCGGTAGCAGTGCAGGAAGAAGCGCCCATCGGGCTCCTCGAACACGGTCTGCGCGCCGTCGTTGCCCAGGGTGTGGCGACGCAGGCGCCACGGGCGGTGGGTGTCGTCCAGTTCGGCGAAGAACAGCGTCTGGCTATCGTTGGCCCAGGTCAGGCTGCCGTCGCAGTCGTCGAAGGGCAGGGTAGTGACGCTGCCACTGGCCAAGTCCTTCACGTACAGGGTGAAGATTTCGTCGCCGCTGGTGTCCAGGCTGTAGGCCAGCAGGCGGTGGTCAGGGCTGACGTTGAACGCGCCGAGGGACAGGAAACCGCCATTGGCCAGGGCGTTGGGGTCGAGCAGCAGTTGCTCCTGGCTTTCATCGACCGTGTTGGAGTCGTCGGCCGGGCGCGGGCAGCGATAGTGGCGCGGGTACTCGTCGCCCGCGGTGGTACGGGTGTAGTACAGGTAGGGGCCCCAGGGCGCCGGCAGCGACAGGTCGGTTTCCAGGATGCGGCCCTTGATCTCTTCGAACAGTTGTTCGCGCAGCGGCGCCTGGTCGGCCAGGCAGGCTTCCTGGTAGGCGTTTTCGGCCTGCAGGTAGGCAAGCACCTCAGGGGTGTCACGCTGTTGCAGCCAGGCGTACGGGTCGGTGGCCTGGGCCTGGTGGGCAATCGGGGGTTGGGGCTTGGTTGGCATTGAGGATCTCTTGATTGGGGTTGCCTGTGCCGGCCTCTTCGCGGGCTTGCCGGGTCCCACAGGTTCACCACAGTTCTTGAAAGCTGTGCGGTCCCTGTGGGAGCGGGCAAGCCCGCGAAGAGGCCGGTACAGGCAAACACTGTCTGCGCCCGGAAAAGTGTTTATCATAGGCATCTCTTTGCCTGGCTTGCACGAACACCATGACCGAGAACGACTACACCCTCGCCTGGGGCCTTTACGCCGTTGCCGCCCTGGGCTGCCTGATGGTGGGCTTCAAGCTCACCGGCTGGATGTGGCGCTGGCTGCGCGAACCGCTGCGGGTGGTGCTGGCGGTGCTGCTGCTGACCCCGACCATCGTCGACCCGGTCAAGGACAGCTTCGCCCCGGCGATTGCCATCACCGCCCTCGACGTCGCCTTCAAGGTCGGCAACAACGCCTGGCGCGCGGTTTCCGACTTCGCCATGTACGGCATGGGCGCGTTTTCCCTGTATTTCCTCTTCGTGCTGCTGCGCTTTCCGTTGGAGAAACGCGCCCGCGAGCGCCGCGCGCAGGTCGAGGCCGCTGCCCAGCGCCAGGCTGCCGAAGATGACCAGCTTGGCGCCCAGGCCCCGCTGGCCGCAGAGCGCCGCGACCGTTACCGCGATGCGCCACCCCCTGTCGCCCCAGCCGTCTCCCGCGGCAGCGGCCGGGTCGAGCCCCGTCTGTAAGCGGAGACACGCCTATGTGCGAACTGCTGGGCATGAGTGCCAACGTCCCCACCGATATCGTCTTCAGCTTCACCGGCCTGATGCAGCGCGGCGGTCGTACCGGCCCGCACCGTGACGGCTGGGGCATCGGCTTCTACGAAGGCCGTGGCCTGCGCCTTTTCCAGGACCCGGCTGCCAGCAGCGAGTCGGAAGTGGCCAACCTGGTGCAGCGTTACCCGATCAAGAGCGAAGTGGTCATTGGCCATATCCGCCAGGCCAACGTCGGCAAGGTATGCCTGTCCAACACCCACCCGTTCGTGCGAGAGATGTGGGGCCGCAACTGGTGCTTCGCGCACAACGGCCAGCTGGGCGACTTCAAGGGCCAGGCCAGTTTCTACCGGCCGGTGGGCGACACCGACAGCGAGGCGGCCTTCTGCGACCTGCTCAACCGCATCCGCAGCGCCTTCCCCGAGCCCGTTCCGGTGGAACAGCTGCTGCCGGTGCTGGTCGAAGCCTGTGCCGGCTACCGCGGCCAGGGCGTGTTCAACTGCATGCTCAGCGACGGCGACTGGCTGTTCTGCTTCTGTTCGACCAAGCTGGTGCACATTACCCGCCGGGCACCTTTTGGTGCGGCGCGGTTGAAGGACGTCGACCTGATCGTCGATTTTCACACCGAAACCACCCCTAACGACGTGGTCACGGTGATCGCCACCGAGGCCTTGACCGAGAACGAGACCTGGCAGCGTTACGAGCCGGGTCAGTGGGCCCTGTGGCGGCACGGCGAGTGCGTGGCGCACGGCCAGAGCTAAGGACGCGGCATGTTCAGAAGTTACCTGCGGTTGCTGTTGTTCACCTTCGGCCTGCTGGCCGGTATCCAGGTCCCGGGGCTGGTGAAGGACTACAGCCAGCGGGTCGAGGCGCACCTGTTCGAATCCCGCGAGGCGCTCGACGGCTTCCGGCAGACCGCCGAACGTTTCTTCAATGGCGACCTGCAGGCGCTGCTGCGGCATTACCGCAGCAGCGACGACCCAGTGTTCAACAGTGATGCCAACAGCATTGAAAGCCTGATGATCCGCAACGAACTGCTGGAAAACGAATGGCAGGCGCTGCAAGCGTCATGGGTGCAGCGTACCTGGCACGTGCTGGTACAGGCCGACCCGCAGTTGCGCGAAGAAACCCTCAATGGCTACAGCTACCAGATCCTGCTGGTGCCCGAGGCGGTTGGCTGGGGCCTTGGTGCAGGGTTTGTGCTGGCATTCGTGATCGAGAGCCTGTTGCTGGCAATTGGCTGGGTGATCCTGGGCGGGCGGCGTGGGGCGGTGAAAGAGAGCTGGCGCTGATTTTTGCTGCGCCTGTGCCGGCCCTTTCGCGGGTGAACCCGCTCCCACAGGTACTGCGCAGCCCTCAAGACCTGTGGTGACTCTGTGGGAGCGGGTTTACCCGCGAAGAGGCCAGCACAAGCACTGCAAATCTGTCAGACCAACACAATCCGCTGCCCACCCACATCCCGCGCATACCGCTCCAGCACCTGCCGGCAAACCCCGACCACTTCATCCACCAATGCCACCCCGGTCTGCCAGGCCACCACCAGCTCCAGGCTCGGCGGCGGTTGCAGCCCCTGCAGCAATACCAGCTCACCCCGGCTCAACTCGGCATCCACCAGCGCCGGCGGCAACGCACCAATGCCAAAACCGTCACGCAACAGCCGGGTAATCGCCGCCACCGAGTTCACGCAGTTCAGCCGCGGCGTTTCGGCCCCGGCACTCAGCAGCAGGCTCAGCACTTCCTGGTGCGGCCGCGAGTTCTTCGAGAAGGTGATGATCCGCTCACGCCCAAGCTCGGCCAGTGAGGCGTAGTCGCGGTGCTGGTGCGAGCCGGCGGCCACCACCCAACCCATCGGGTAGCGCGCCAGGTCCAGGCTGCGGATCGATTGCTCGCGCAGCAGGTCGGTCTGCAGGATCACGTCGAGAAAGCCCTTCTGCAATTGCTCGCGAAGGTTCAGCGCAGTGTCGGCCACCAGTTCGATCTCCACCTGCGGGTAACGCTCGGTCAGCTCCGCCACCAGTGCGCTCATCCAGGTGTGGATCACCGTGTCCATCACCCCGATACGGATGCGCCCGACCTTGGCCCGGTCGCTGTCCAGCGACTGCTTCATGGCCTTGGCGGTTTCCAGCATGCGCTCGGCATATTCCAGCACCTTGCCGCCTTCCGGGGTCAGGCTGACGCCACGTGAGTCGCGCAGCAGCAGCTTCACGCCCAGGTCGGCCTCCAGCGCGGCAATGCGGCTGGACACCGAGGCCTGGGTGGTGAACAGCTTTTCCGCGGTCAGGCGGAAGCTCTTGAGCCGGGCGACCCAGACGAAGGTTTCGAGGAAGCGAAGGTTCATGATCAGTTTTTCTTGTTCCAGACCGGCGGTTTTTCTCGTTGGACGCAGGTGGCGCGGCCTCTGAACAATGGCAGCCAGGCCGCGACTCATTGTCGCCCATAAAACAATACCAACAAGCCGAGGCAAGCATGAACCCCACCGGCGTGCAGCAGCAGGTCAGTTCCCCATCTTCGTCCGGGCCCTTCGCCTGGTATCGCGACATCGACTCACAGCAGCGCCGCACCTTCTGGAGCTGCAAGATCGGCTATGGCCTGGACGGCATGGACACGCAGATGCTCAGCTTCGTCATTCCGACGCTGATCATGCTGTGGGGCATCACCACCACCGAAGCCGGGTTGATCCACACCAGCACCTTGATCGCCTCGGCCGTGGGTGGCTGGGTGGCCGGCATTCTCTCCGACCGCATTGGCCGCGTGCGCACCCTGCAACTGACGGTGCTGTGGTTTGCCTTCTTCACCTTCCTCTGCGGCTTCGCCCAGAACTACGAACAACTGCTGATCGCCCGTACCCTGATGGGCTTCGGCTTTGGCGGTGAGTGGACCGCCGGCGCGGTGCTGATCGGCGAGGTGATCCGCGCCCAGGACCGTGGCAAGGCGGTGGGCATGGTGCAGTCCGGTTGGGCGCTTGGCTGGGGCCTCACCGCCATCCTCTACGCGCTGCTGTTCTCCTGGCTGCCGGCAGAGCAGGCCTGGCGCGCGCTGTTCCTGCTGGGCCTGGTACCGGCGATCTTCGTGATCTTCGTCCGCCGCCTGGTCAAGGACCCAGAGGTATATCGCGAGGCCAAGGCGGTGGAAAACGCCGAGGCACCTGCGCAGTTCTACGAAATCTTTGCCCCGGGGATGCTCTGGACCACCGTGCGGGCTTCCCTGCTGACCACCGGCGCACTGGGCGGCTACTACGCCATTACCTCGTGGCTGCCGACCTTCCTCAAGAACGAGCGCGGCCTGAGCGTGCTGGGTACCGGTGGCTATCTGGCCATGGTGATCGTCGGCTCCTACGTCGGCTATGTGGTCAGTGCGTACCTGTCCGACCTGCTGGGGCGCAAGAAGAACTTCATCCTGTTCGCCGTGGGCTCGTTCGTCATCGTGCTGCTGTACACGCAAATGCAGGTCAGTGATGG
The DNA here is from genome assembly GCF_000814065.1 of Pseudomonas sp. C5pp. Lineage (NCBI taxonomy): Bacteria > Pseudomonadati > Pseudomonadota > Gammaproteobacteria > Pseudomonadales > Pseudomonadaceae > Pseudomonas > Pseudomonas sp. C5pp. The sequence continues at coordinate 124,558 of NZ_JWLN01000016.1, forward strand.
CGTGATGCTGTGGCTGGGCTTCCCGCTGGGCTTCTTCGCCTCGGGTATCTTCAGCGGCATGGGCGCGTTTCTCACCGAACTGTTCCCCACGCGTATCCGTGGTTCGGGGCAGGGCTTCTGCTACAACATCGGCAAGGTCATTGCGGCACTGTTCCCGCTGCTGATCGGCGTGCTTGGCCAGAAGGTACCGCTGGGCCTGGGTATCGGCGTGTTCTCCGCCGTGTCCTACGGGGTGGTGATCGTGGCGGCGCTGAGCCTGCCGGAAACCCGCGGCAAACAGCTGCAGGCGCGTTAAGGTAGGCATATGAACAACGACAACGGAGGCCGTGCAGTGGAACGCCTGCTACTCAATTGCGACATGGGCGAGAGTTTCGGCAGCTGGCGCATGGGCCTGGATGCCGAAGTCATGCCCTACATCGATTGCGCCAACATCGCCTGCGGCTACCACGCCGGCGACCCCACCATCATGCGCCGCACCGTGGCCCTGGCGCTGGAGCACGGCGTGACCATCGGCGCGCACCCGGCCTACCCGGACCTGGTCGGCTTCGGCCGCCGTTCCATGGCCTGCAGCCCGGAGGAAATCCGCGACCTGCTGCATTACCAGATCGGTGCGCTGGACGGTATCTGCAAAGTGTTGGGCGGCCGCGTGGCCTACGTGAAGCCCCATGGTGCGCTGTACAACGACATGATGGCCGACCCGCTCAAGCTGCGTACCGTACTGGAGGCTGTGGCGGCCTATGGTGGCGACCTGCCGCTGATGCTGATGGCCACCGCCGACAACCGCGCCGCCCAGGCCCTGGGTGATGAGATTGGCGTGCCGCTGTGGTTCGAAGCATTCGCCGATCGCGCCTACACCGCCAGCGGCCATCTGGTGTCGCGTCGCCTGCCCGGCGCGGTGCACCACGACCCGGCACTGGTGGTGGAGCAGGCCGTGCGCCTGGCCCGCGGCGATACGCTCGTCGCGGACGATGGCAGTGCACTGAGGCTTGCGGCCAGTACCCTGTGCGTACACGGTGACAACGACAGTTCGGTGGCGGCTGTGCGGCAGATTCGCCAGGCTCTCGATGCCCTGGAGTCGCGATGAAAACCCGTATTGAAGTCGTGGCCATCGACAGCCTGATGGTGCGCCTGTTCGACTCCATCGATGAGGGCAACATGCCGTGGATGCTTGCCGCCAGCCAGCGCTTGCACGCGACGTTCGGCAAGCACTTGCTGGACCTGGTGCCGTCCTACACCACGCTGATGGTGCAGTTCGACCTGCCGCCGGGGGAGGCGAGGGCGCTGATCATCCGAGCGCTGGAAGGCTTGCAGCCAGACACGGGCAGCGGTGGCCGCCGCCATGAGATCCCGGTGTGGTACGACGCCAGCGTCGGCCCGGAGCTGCCGGTGTTGGCGGCCCGCAGTGGCTTGAGTGAAGCAGAGGTGGTCCGCTTGCACAGCGAGCGCGAGTACCCGGTGTTCGCCCTGGGTTTCGCCCCCGGTTTCGGCTTCATGGGCCTGGTGGACGAACGCCTGGCCAGCCCGCGCCTTAGCACCCCGCGCAAGCGCGTGGCGGCCGGCAGCGTCGGCATTGCCGAGCGCCAGACGGCGGCCTATCCAGCGGTATCGCCGGGTGGCTGGAACCTGATCGGGCGTACCCCTGTGCGCCTGTTCGACCGTGAACGCGAGGGCTACAGCCTGTTGCAACCCGGTGACCGGGTGCGCTTCGTGCCGGTTTCGCGCAGCGAGTTCGTGGCGTTGGGCGGTGATGTGGAGGCACAAGCATGAAGCAGTTGAAGATCGAGGCCAGTACTCCGCTGTGCCAATTGCAGGATGCCGGGCGTTTTGGCGTACGCCATTTGGGCGTGACCCAGGGCGGGGCGCTGGACTGGGTGGCGATGCACTGGGCCAACTGGCTGCTGGGCAACCCGTTGGCGGCGCCGGTGGTCGAGGTGGCGCTAGGTGGTTTCTGTGTGGTCGCCGAGCAGGATTGTGTGCTGGCCCTGGCCGGTGCCGACCTGTATGCGCGGGTAGATGATCAGCCGCTGGCGCCCTGGCGCAGCTTTGCGTTGGTCAAGGGCCAGCGGTTGACCCTGAAGCAGCCGAAGCAGGGCGTGCGAGCGTATCTGGCGGCGCCTGGCGGGTTCCTCGGCGAGGATGTGCTGGGCAGTTGTGCCACCGTTGTGCGGGAAGAACTTGGCGGTATCGATGGTCAGGGTTCTGCGCTTGGCAAAGGCCACGTTCTGGCATTCTCAGGCACTTCGCCGACGCTTCGTGAGGTACCCGAAGCGCTGCGGCCACAGTACCCACAAAAGCCAGTGCTTGACCTGGTGATCGGCGCACAGATCGGTGATTTCAGCGGTACCAGCCTGTTCGAGGCGTTCAACCGCGAGTGGACGCTGGACAGCCGTGCCGACCGCATGGGCATCCGCCTGCTGGGGCCGCAACTGGTCTACCAGGGCGCGCCGATGATTTCCGAGGGGATTCCGCTGGGGGCGGTGCAGGTGCCGCCGGATGGGCAGCCGATCGTATTGCTCAATGACCGGCAGACCATTGGCGGCTATCCGCGGCTGGGGGCATTGACGCCGCTGGCGCTGGCGCAACTGGCGCAGTGCATGCCGGGGGCGGTGGTGCGGTTCCGGGCGGTGGTGCAGGATGAGGCGTGGCGGGAGCAGCAGGCTTACCTGGACCGCCGGTTGTAAGGTCGCTGGCCCTTTCGCGGGCTCGCCCGCTCCCACAGGTATCGCGCAAGCCTTGAGGCCTGTGGGGGACCTGTGGGAGCGGGCGAGCCCGCGAAGAGGCCGGTACCGGCAAAATCACTTGGACAGGTAACGCATCCCTTCCTCCAACCCCTGCACGGTCCGCGGTACGGGTTCATCTACATGACCTTCCTGGAATTTTCCATGCCTCGCCGCATCCACCCTTGTGGCGGCATTTGAGGGCGCTGCAGGGGGAACTGATAATTTTGCCAGTATTAACTTTCTGCTTCAGGTGCTAATAATTCTGGGTATGGTCATTTCTTGAGGGGCTATGTGCATGCCTGGAGCCAAGTACTTCTATTTGAAGTCTCTATTAAGGCAAGTGCTTAGGGATAAGGCTTGTCAAGTTTGCTTTCGCGTAGATCAGCGTGTGTTTGCAGAGCTTTCTAAAGTGGAAGCTGCTACTCAGCAGGTTTTGATTTATCAAGACTCGGCTGGTTCGATAATTGGCAGATTTTACTCGAAAGCTACTGTGAGCCTTATGTATGCGCCTTATGGTTATTCTGCGCGCGAGACGGCGCTCGAATCGCTACTCCGGTATAATGGAGAGCGGTTGGACTCGTTGGTGAATGGCTACTTCCTAGGTAATGGGGAGCGGCTTTTTAGCGTTGTAAGGCCTGGTTTTCTTTCATATGATAGCCCCGGTAGTCCTTTTGGTAATGGCGGGCTGAATGGCTATGCCTATTGTGGCGGGGACCCCATCAATCATAATGATCCGAGTGGTAAGACGCGAATGCGCACGGGTACTGCAAAACCACTCAAGCGTACATGGGCGGAAACAAGGCGTAAACTTAATCAGTCCAGTCCAGAGGCATTGGTTAACCTTATTGAAGAATCTCCGAAGTACCTGCCGCATATTAAGGGGGCTGAGGCGGCAAATGCTCTGAATCATGTCCTGGCTTTAAGCTATGATCCGCTTGCTCCAATACCTAAAGGTCTGTTTGCTTCCACCAGGGAAATGTTTATGGGTGTGCGTGAACGCCGACTGAAAGTTAATGCGAGAATCAGTGCGTTTTTACAGAGCCCGTCTCCTGCGGAAGCGAAGCGGATACATCGGCAGCTTTTGGGTATTAGGAATTTGATTAAATTTGAAAGGGACCGTGCACATGTGCGGCTACATTCAGTTGCCAGGGAATTACTTTCCCCGGCTCTTGAAGATATTAAGTCCTGGCGTCAGCAGTAGGTACTTCAGCGTTTTGATATGCCGTCCCCCCCGGATTTATCACAGGGAAGAGTGCATAAGCGGCTACAGGCAAGTACGGGCTCCAATATCGCGTGCGTCATGGTAGCCCGTTGCCAACCTCACTTGGACAGATAACGCATCCCTTCCTCCAACCCCTGCAAGGTCAGCGGGTACATCTTGTCTTCGATCAAGTCCCGCACCAGATGGGTCGATGCGGTGTAGTCCCAGGCCTGCTTCGGGTACGGGTTGATCCAGATGATCTTCCTGAATTTTTCCATGAAACGCTGCATCCACACATAACCGGCTTCTTCGTTCCAGTGCTCCACGCTGCCACCCGGCTGGGTAATCTCGTAGGGCGCCATGGCCGCATCGCCAACGAACACAACCTTGTAGTCATCGCCGTACTTGTGCAGCAGGTCGAAGGTGGAATAGCGCTCCGAGGTGCGGCGCAGGTTGTTCTTCCACACCGACTCGTACACGAAGTTGTGGAAGTAGTAGTACTCCAGGTGCTTGAACTCGGTCTTGCACGCCGAGAACAGTTCTTCGCAGACCTTGACGTGGGCGTCCATCGAGCCACCGATGTCGAACAGCAACAGTAGCTTCACCGTGTTGCGCCGCTCGGGGCGCATCTGGATGTTCAGCAGCCCGGCATCCCGCGCGGTGTGGTCGATGGTGCCGTCGATGTCCAGCTCTTCGGCGGCGCCTTCACGGGCAAACTTGCGCAGACGGCGCAAGGCCAGCTTGATGTTGCGTGTGCCCAGCTCCACCTGGTCGTCCAGGTTCTTGTATTCGCGCTGGTCCCACACTTTCACCGCCTTGCCTTGGCGCTTGCCGGCCTCGCCCACGCGGATGCCCTCGGGATTGAAGCCGCCCGAGCCGAACGGGCTGGTGCCGCCGGTGCCGATCCACTTGTTGCCGCCAGCGTGACGCTCCTTCTGCTCTTCGAGGCGCTTCTTGAACTCCTCGATCAGCTTGTCCAGGCCACCCAGCGACTGGATCTGCGCGCGTTCCTCGTCGGTCAGCGAACGCTCGAATTCCTTGCGCAGCCAGTCTTCGGGGATCAACGCCTCGATGTGCCGGTCCAGGTTCTCCAGGCCTTTGAAGTAGGCGGCGAAGGCACGGTCGAACTTGTCGAAGTGGCGCTCGTCCTTCACCAGGATGGCGCGGGCAAGGTAGTAGAACTCGTCCATGTCGGCGAACACCACGCGCTTTTGCAGGGCCTGGTGCAGGTCGAGCAGTTCACGTACCGACACCGGCACCTTGGCCGCGCGCATTTCATTGAACAGGTTGAGCAGCATGGCCCGGCTCCTGTCAGCGGTTGCCGCGCCGGCTCATGAAGGCCAGGCGCTCGAGCAGTTGTACGTCCTGCTCGTTCTTCACCAGCGCGCCGGCCAGCGGTGGAATGGCCTTGGTCGGGTCGCGTTCGCGCAGCACCGCTTCACCGATGTTGTCGGCCATCAGCAGCTTGAGCCAATCGACCAGTTCGGAGGTGGACGGCTTTTTCTTCAGGCCTGGTACCTTGCGCACGTCGAAGAACACGTCCAGCGCCTCGCTGACCAGCGACTGGCTGATGTTCGGATAGTGCACATCGACAATCTGCTGCAGGGTGGTGCGGTCGGGGAAAGCGATGTAGTGGAAGAAGCAGCGGCGCAGGAAGGCGTCCGGCAGCTCCTTTTCGTTGTTGGAGGTGATGATGATGATCGGGCGCTGTTTGGCCTTGATGGTCTCGTCGATTTCGTAGACGTAGAACTCCATCTTGTCGAGCTCTTGCAACAGGTCGTTGGGGAACTCGATGTCAGCCTTGTCGATTTCGTCGATCAGCAGGATGACCCGCTCCTCTGCCTCGAAGGCCTCCCACAACTTGCCTTTTTTCAGGTAATTGCGCACATCGTGGACCTTGTCCACGCCCAGCTGCGAGTCCCGCAGGCGGCTGACCGCGTCGTACTCGTAGAGGCCCTGGTGGGCCTTGGTGGTGGACTTGATGTGCCAGGTGATCAGGCGCGCATCGAACGAGGCCGCCAGCTGCTCGGCGAGCATGGTCTTGCCGGTGCCGGGTTCGCCCTTGACCAGCAAGGGGCGTTCGAGGGTGATGGCCGCGTTTACCGCCAGTTTCAGGTCGTCTGTGGCGACGTAGTCGCGGGTGCCTTCGAACTTCATGGGTCTGTCCTCTGCTGGAAGCCTGCACCGGCCCTTTCGCGGGTAAAACCCGCTCCCACAGTTACCCCACCTTTTCTGAGGTTTGTGGAATACCTGTGGGAGCGGGTTTACCCGCGAAGAGGCCAGCACAGGCAGCACATATTTTGGATTTGTCACCGACTATAACGCGGGGTTCGCCGACTGGAAACGCAGACCAGGTATTCAGTCCCTGAATGCCCCGTCACTCGATCCTAGTCGGAATCCGGCGCATCACGCTCATACCGCGCATTGAACGCCTCGATGAACCCGTTGCGCAGTATCTGCAGAAACGCCTCGAAGGCGCTGATATCCTGTTTGTGCACGCTGCCGCTGAGCTCTACCCGGGTCGCGAACTGGTTCTTCGGCTGGTTCTTCAATACTGTCTCGGTTGCACCTACCAGCGCTTCCCAGACCGAGCGGAAGAAGCCTTTGTCCTTCTCCTGCACATCCTGCTGCCAGTCGAACACATCCACATCCCGCAACAGTGGCTTGATGTACCCGTTCAATCGCCCGTTGGTCGCCTCGGCCTCTATCACCACATCGCCGTGCCCGGCATTGAAATCGAACTTGCCGTAGGCGCTGGCGAAGTCATTGAGCTTGCGCAGCTCGATACCCGTGGCGCGCAGGCGGAACTCGAAGTCGTCGAAATCGCTGAACGGGTCGAAGGTAGCGCGACTTTCCACCTTGGCGTCGCCTACGATCAGCGCCGTGCCATCGAAGCTGGCATCACGTCGGCCCTTTTCGTCACGAATGTTGGTGAGGTTGCGAATACTGGCATCGAGCTGAGTGGCCTTGAGGTTGACTGGTGGTTTGGAGTTGAAGTTGCGGAAAGTCAGCACGCCGTTGTCGATGCGAACCTCGTTCAGGGTGATCGGCAGCAGTTTTTCCAGTTGCTGGCGCCAGTCGGTGCCCTGACCGGTCTGCGAGTTCTGTTTGTTGCCGCCATCGACGAAGTTGAGTTCCGGCCGGTCGAATATGACTTCGGCAACCACTGCGCGGTCGTACCAAAGGGCGTGCCAGCTCACCGACAGGTCGATCAGCGGTGCATCGAGAAACGGTACCGGCACCTTGCCGGTGGTCTTGACGATCTTCAGCCCGTTGATCTGGTATGCACCGCGCCACCAGGCCAGGTCCACATCGGCCACCTGGCCACGGTAGTCGCCCATGTCGGCCAGTTTGTCATTGAGGTAGTCGCGCACCAGATAGGGCAGGGCCAGGTGCAGCGCCAGCAACAGCACGATCAGGCTGGCCAGGCCGATCAACGGCCAGCGATAACGGGCTCTCATCGAAGTGTCTCCAACGCAGGATATGCGGTTGACCGCAACGAGTCCGCGTGAGTTCGAACAGGCTTTACGGGCCACCGGTGCGGGCTTACCCTTGAGGTCTTTCCCTGCTTTTTTTCATGCCAAGGACCCCTGCCATGAGCCGTATCTTTGCAGACAACGCCCATTCCATCGGTAACACGCCGCTGGTGCAGATCAACCGCATTGCCCCGCGCGGCGTGACCATCCTGGCCAAGATCGAAGGGCGTAACCCGGGCTATTCGGTCAAATGCCGCATCGGCGCGAACATGGTCTGGGACGCCGAAAGCAGCGGCAAGCTCAAGCCGGGCATGACCATCGTCGAACCGACCTCGGGCAACACCGGCATCGGCCTGGCCTTCGTCGCCGCAGCCCGTGGCTACAAACTGATGCTGACCATGCCCTCGTCCATGAGCCTGGAGCGCCGCAAGGTGCTGAAGGCTCTGGGCGCCGAGCTGGTGCTGACCGACCCGGCCAAGGGCATGAAGGGCGCCATCGAGAAGGCCAACGAAATCGTCGCCTCCGACCCGGCCCAGTACTTCCTGCCGGGCCAGTTCGAAAACCCGGCCAACCCGGCGATCCACGAAAAAACCACCGGCCCGGAAATATGGAACGACACCGACGGCGCGGTCGACGTGCTGGTGGCAGGGGTCGGCACCGGCGGCACCATCACCGGTGTTTCGCGCTACATCAAGCATACGCAGGGCAAGGCGATCCTGTCGGTGGCAGTGGAGCCAGTGGCCTCGCCGCTTATCAGCCAGACCCTGGCCGGCGAAGAGCTCAAGCCCAGCCCGCACAAGATCCAGGGCATCGGCGCCGGCTTCGTGCCGAAGAACCTCGACCTGTCGATCGTCGACCAGGTGGAAACGGTGACCGACGAAGAGTCCAAGGCCATGGCCATCCGCCTGATGCAGGAAGAGGGCATCCTCTGTGGCATTTCCTGTGGTGCGGCGATGGCAGCGGCCGTGCGCCTGGCCGAAAAGCCGGAAATGCAGGGTAAGACCATCGTCGTGATTCTGCCGGACTCCGGCGAGCGCTACCTGTCGAGCATGCTGTTCAGCGACATGTTCAGCGAGCAGGAAAACCAGCAGTAATGGCCTTGCCGCTGATCCGGCGCAACGTTCGGCGGCTTGGTTTATTGCAAAATCTTCATGATTGAGTTGCCGCCCAGGCTGTTTTTACCCCGGCGGCATCAGTTTATGATGGCAGGATGATTTATCGGAGAGCAGGGCGAATGGCCCTGTTTCTTCCTCAAGGAGTGAAAGCATGACCTTTTCCTTTGCAGCCAAGGCAGGTGTCTTGCTGGTGTTTTTTGGCAGCGTGCTGTTCGTGCACCTGCGCGGCAAGGCTCGCTTGCCGGTGTTGCGCCAGTTCGTCAACCATTCGGCGCTGTTCGCCCCTTATAACAGCCTGATGTACCTGTTTTCCGGCGTACCGTCCAAACCCTACCTGGACCGTCAGCGCTTCCCCGAGCTGGACGTGCTGAAGGACAACTGGCAGGAAATCCGCGAAGAGGCCATGCGCCTGTTCGACGAGGGTTACATCCGCGCCGCGGAGAAGGATAACGACGCCGGCTTCGGTTCGTTCTTCAAGAAAGGCTGGAAGCGCTTTTACCTGAAGTGGTACGACAAACCGTTGCCTTCTGCCGAAACCCTGTGCCCGCGCACCGTCGAGCTGGTCAGCAGCATCCCAAACGTCAAGGGTGCGATGTTCGCCCTGCTGCCCGGCGGCAGCCACCTGAACCCGCACCGCGACCCGTTCGCCGGCTCCCTGCGCTACCACCTGGGCCTGTCCACCCCCAACTCCGATGCTTGCCGCATCTACGTCGATGGCGAGGAATATGCCTGGCGTGACGGCGAGGACGTGATGTTCGATGAAACCTACGTGCACTGGGTAAAGAACGAGACCGACGTTACCCGGGTTATCCTGTTCTGCGACATCGAACGCCCGCTGAGCAGCCCGCTGATGACTCGCATCAACCGCAAGGTCAGCGCCTTCCTTGGCCGTGCCACCGCGCCGCAGAACACTGATGACGAGCGCGTTGGCGGGATCAATCAGGCCTACGCCTGGAGCAAGCGCTTCAGCAACCGGATCAGTAGCCAGGTCAAGCAGTTCAAGCGCGCCAACCCCAAGGCCTACCGCGTGCTGCGGCCGGTGCTGGCGGCGGTGGTGGTGTACCTGTTGTATCACTGGCTGTTCTGATTTCTGCCTGTTGGGGCTGCCTTGCAGCCCATCGCGACACAAGGCCGCTCCTACAGGTGATTGCGTACTCCTGTAGGAGCGGCCTTGTGTCGCGATAGGGGCGCAAAGCGCCCCCGGCGTCCTCTCAGAAAACCACTCAGGCAAGACCTTCCAGCAAACCGTCCGCTCGCACGATATCGACTATCACCTGTTCATCTACCGCGTACACCCCCCGCGATGCTTTCCACACCAGATTCTTGTCCTGCAAGGCGATAAGCGCTTGCTGCACCCCCGGTACCTCGGCCTTCACTTCGCTCGCATCCACGCCAGCCTGTTCCATCGCTTTGGCGTACAGTGCCAGGGTCGGGGCCTCGAACGGCGCGTAGTCGTTCCCCTTTGCGCACATGACACGTAGAACCGCAGCCTGGATAGGCGTGAGGCTGTGGATCACCTTTTTCAGGTTTGCGTTCAAGTCATTGGCTTGTGCCTGGACAAGCTCTCTGAACCGTGCCGGAATGGCCTCGGGTTCAATGCCGAAGTCGAAGCGGATTTCATCCGCGGCCGCACCCAATAGCTCCGGGCGATAGCCGCTTTCCTTGAAGAGCTGAAACACCTCCGTTGAATCGAGTGCGCATGGCAGGTCGATATTGGCGCACAGCCAGTCGATGAAGTCTTGGTCCAGGGTCGGGAACTGCACCATGGAGGCGCCGAAGAACGCCTGGTCCTTGCTGTTGCGCAGCATGGCCAGCTTGTCCCGGTTTGAACCGGTGCAGACGATGCGCAAGCCATGGTGCTTCGAACTGTTGAGTTCGTCTCTGGCTGCCTTGAGGGCGAACAGCGCCGCTATTCCTTGCTCGGTCGTGATTGCATGCTGTGCTTCGTCGATGATCAGTACGATGATCTTGCGGGATTCATCGGAGAGCGCCACCAGGGCGGTGGTCAGGTCGACATCTTGCCCCAGCCCGATCTTGTCCACGCTGAAATTCAGGCCGCCGACAGTGACCTTCTCCATGCCAGATGACTTTGCCAGCCGCGTGATGAAGCCTTCGTTACGCCCGACCGCCTCACGCACCGCTTCTACGATGACTTGCCCGGGATCTTTGGTCAGGTCTTTCCACAGATCGGCATACAGCACAATGGCCCCGGCTGTTTCGAGGGTCGGGCGCAGGTCTTCGCGGGCAAAGGTGGATTTCCCGGTACGTCGTGGCGCAGCGAGAAACACACCAGAGCTTGCTGCGCTGCCCACGGCGACTTGCAGGATCAATTTCGACAGGCGGGACGCAAGCGCCGGGCGGTGATAGACAGTTTCAGGCATCTCGGCCCCTCCGTTTCAATTTATAGTCGATTATAGATTGATTATAGAGGCATTATAGATCTGACAGTGGCGGTGTTTATAGGGAATTATAGACAGACTATAGAGCGATTATAGATTGTGGTTGATGAGGGGCGCGCAGCCCCCCTTTGCTGCCTCAAGCCGGCTCCAACGCCTCCACCACTTTGCCCCGGCTAAGGTGCACCACCTTGTCCGCCGTATCGAAATACCGGTCATCATGCGAAATCACGATGATGGTCTTGCCCAAACGCTTCAGGTCCGGCAGCAGCTCGGTGTAGAACACCCGGCGGAAGGTCGGGTCCTGGTCCGCCGCCCATTCGTCGAACACCAGCACCGGTCGCCCGTCCAGCCAGGCATTGACCAGTGCCAGGCGCTTGCGCTGGCCGGTCGACAGGTCGGTGGTGGTAAAGGCACCATCGCGCACGCTCACTTTGTGGGCGATCTCCAGCCGCTCGAGGTAGCGCGTGGCATCGCTGGGCAGGCTGTGTTCATGCTCGGGCAGGTCGTCGAACAGGTAGTAGTCGGCGAACACCGTGGTGAACAGCTGGCGATAGTCATCCAGCCCCTCCGGGCCGACGGCCTTGCCGTTCAGGCGCACTTCGCCGCGTTGCGGGGTGTACAGGCCCAGCAGCAGCTTGATCAGCGAAGTCTTGCCGCAGCCGTTCTCACCGACGATGAACAGGATCTCGCCCGGTTCGATGCTCAGGTTCACCGGCCCCACGCGGAACGGCTCGCTGCCGTCCACCGGCGGGTAGGCGTACTCGACGTTGTACAGCTCCAGATGCGCGCTGGCCGGGGCGGCGCGCTTGACCGGCGGCTCCAGCAGCAGGTGCGGCTCGGGCGAGGAGAAGCGCTCGGACAGGTCGGCAATGCGGCGGAACGCCACCTGGGCGCGGCCAAGGATAGGCAGGTTGCCGATCAAGGTTTCCAGCGGGCCTTTCATGTACAGCAGCACCAGCACGAAGCCGCTCATCACCGCCGGGTCGTTGCTCGGCCATAGCGATTGCAGGGCCAGGGTCAGGCCGATGACCACGAAGAACAGCATCGACCCCAGGCTCTTGGCCGCGACGAAGATGTTGATGGCGCGGATATGGGTGTTGGCGATGAAGTCGGCGGTGCCCTGGATGTTGCGGGTCAGCATGGCGTGGCGGCGGCGGCGGTCGATGCGCAGCTCCTTGGCGCCCTCGGCGATGGCCGAGTAGTGCTTCTGCAGGTTGTCTTCGGCATCGCGGGCGGCGTTGAAGCCGGCCACGCCTTTTTGCCTGGCCACGTACTGAATGCCACTGCCGATGCCGATGGCTGCCAGGGTGATGAGGAATATCGGCCACGACAGCCAGGCCAGGTAGGCCATGCAGCCTGTCACAGTGGTGAGCGAGATGGCCAGCGGGGCGAAGGCGAAGGCAAAGTCGCTGATGGTGTCGACATCGCGGGTCAGCACCGGGATCAGGCGATGGGTGCGGTAGCGCTCGATCTGCTCGATCGGCGCCGACAGCACCTTGGCGCCGAGGTCCTTGCGCAGCCTGGCGATGACTTTCTGCCCAACGTAGTTGGTGCCGCTGTCGGCCGCCACGCTGCTGACCAGGGCCAGCACGCACAGGCCGGCGAAGGCCAGGATCACGCCCTGGCTCATGCCGCCAGCGGCATGCAGGCCCTGGTTGACGGTGGCCAGCAGGGCGGTCACGGCCAGGCCGCCGAGCATGCCCAGCAGCACCGAGACGATTACCGCCGGGCGGTAGGGTTTCAGCAGGCCCAGCAATTCGCGGATGGCCCCGGGGGAGGAGGTTTTCATGAAGCATGATCTCGCTGGTGAGGTGGGGGCGGGTCAGCTGCCGAGGGTCAGGGAGCCTTTCATCAAGGTGCTGTGGAACGGGAACGAGCAGTAGAAGCTGTACGCGGTACCTGCCTTCAGCGACCGGACGTCGAGGCTGATGCTGTCTGTTTCACCGCCGCCGATCAGGCGGGTGTGGGCGAGCACCCGGGTGTCGCTGGGCTTCACGTAGTCCAGGGCCTCGCCGGCTTTCTGGCCGTCCTCGAGCACGCCTTGCATGTCGGCCTGGGTACTCAGCACCCAGTTGTGGCCCATCACGTTCTTCGGCATGTCGCCAGGGTGGGTGAGCGTGACGGTGAACACGGCGCAGGCCTTGGGCACGGTGATGGCGGCCTTGTCGAAGGTCATCTGGTCGGTGCCATGGATTTCCACGGCGCATGGCTCTGCCGACCAGGCGGCAGGGGCCACGGCGAACAGGGCGAGGAGCAGAAGCTGGCGAGTCATGTACGGTTCCTGGGCGATAGACGGGTGCACATCGTTCAGACGAACCGGCGCGCGCTGGCTTTACCTGTGCGTGCGGCCCAGCTGAATTTCCCTGGCGCCCGCTCGTTCATTCAGTCAGGCGCCGACATGGCGCACATCCCGATTTCGCCGCCTATGCGGCCCTGGCCTGAGGTGACCGGACATGAGTGAACTGCTGAGCTTTGCGATCGAACCCCTGGATGCTGCACGCGGCAACCTGCCACTGCTGGTGCGCGCGCCGGAGCCGGGTCTCGACCTGCTGGAAGCCTTTGCCGAGTTGCAGCCGCTGGTGGACCGGCACCTGCTGCAGGCTGGCGGTATTCTGTTTCGCGGCTTCGAGGTGGGTGGTGCCGAAGCTTTCCGCCAGTTCGCTGCTTCTTTCGGTCACCCGCTGCTCAACTACGAGTTTGGCTCCACCCCGCGCAGCAACGTGACCAAGGGCGTGTACACCTCCACCGAGTACCCGGCGCACCAGAGCATCCCCCTGCACAACGAGCAGGCCTATACCCTGGAATGGCCGATGAAAATCTGGTTCTACAGCGTGATCCCCGCCGAGACCGGTGGCGAGACGCCGATTGCCGACAGCCGCGAGGTGTACCGGCGCATGCCGGTGCGCATTCGTGAGCGGCTGGTGGAGAAGGGGCTGATGTACGTGCGCAACTACGGCAACGGCCTTGATGTGGAGTGGTCGCAGGTGTTCAACACTGAAGACCCGCGCAAGGTCGAGGCCTATTGCCGGGCGCATGCCATCGAGTGCATCTGGAAGGATGATGGCGAATTGCGCACCCGCCAGCGCTGCCAGGTGGTGGCGCGCCACCCGGTGACCGGGGAGGACGTGTGGTTCAACCAGGCGCACCTGTTCCATGTGTCGAACCTGCAGCCAGAGGTGCGCGAGTCATTGATGGACATCGTCGAGGAAGAGGACCTGCCGCGTAACGTGTACTACGGCGACGGTACGACCATCGAGGATTCGCTGCTCGATGAAGTGCGCGGGGTGCTGGACGAATGCACCATCAGCTTTCCGTGGCAGGCAAACGATGTGCTGATGCTGGATAACATGCTTGCAGCGCATGCGCGGTCGCCGTTTACCGGCAAGCGCAAGGTGGTGGTGGCGATGGCGCAGGGGCATTCCGAGTTTTTGCGCTGATTAGGGAGTGAGGGCTGCCATGTGCCTGCCTTGAGAGGTGTGGTGTCTGTGAGATCGAGCGCCGCCGC
>NZ_JWLN01000017.1:0-126729 GCF_000814065.1 Pseudomonas sp. C5pp
TTTTCTCTATTCGCCCCGATTCCGCCGACACTTACGATCCGGCCAGGATTTCCGGTACGCGTGATGGTGACGCGCGATCTAATCCTCGAACCGCAAGGAGATGCCCGATGAGCAAGTTGAAGCTAGGCGACATTCGCGACGACAAGCCCGTCAAGCTGACGATCGAGCTACCAGCGCAGGTGCATCGGGATCTGACAGCTTATGCGGAGATTCTTGCGGCTGAGAACGGGCGCAAACTCGAACCGGCCAAGCTCATCGCGCCCATGCTGGAGCGTTTCATGAAGACCGATCGCGGGTTCGCTAAGCTCAAGAAAGAGAACCGTTCGTCTTTGCTTCGATCTTCGCCAGACTGATGAATCGTCGAAGTGCCGGGTTATCGTTTTCTGGAAGCCATGTCAGAGAAAAAGGAGTTGGCTCACCATCACCCCCAATGGGAACATAGGTGACATTAGGGTAGGTAATCCCTCTACAGTGCTCGTAGACAAATGTGATGCCCAACCCCAGACCGACCAAACCCATGATCTCTTCGCGACTCAGCCGATTTCGGTGAACGAGTTCTGATTTTGCGAAAGCCGCAACGTGCCCTAGCCTGTGTGTATCGAAAGCCGTAAATGGCTCCGTCACCCAAAGAACATCAGAAGCCTCATTCAACTCTTCCCAGAGTATTTGATGACGTTCAGACCATTCGTGGTCCGTCGAGACCGCAAGAAGCATCCGCTCGCGCGAAAGTAAAACACTGTCTTCGACACTTGGCTTTGGCGCACGTGAAGTGATGATTGCGTCCACGAGGCGTTGGTTCAATAGAGTGGAGAGTTCGTTGCTGGACGCTCCAATCACCTGAATGGCGACATCGCAATGGGCTTCGATAAAAGCCGAAAACAGGTTTCGCACGGGTCCGCCGGAAAGGCAGGCTGTAATGCCAACGTCCAGTTTTCCAGTCATAGCAGTCCCAGCCATAGAGGCGGATTCTAGAGCGTCCTGAACCCCGGCAACAAGCATCCGGGATTGTGACATAAAACGCCATCCAAAAGGCGTCAGGCGCACTCCTGTCGTACGCCTTTCAAAGAGCGACAACCCAAGCATTTCCTCCAATTTCTGAATGCGTCTGCTCAAAGACGGTTGGCCAACGCCAATAGCCTCTGCCGCTTTACGAATGCTACCTGCCTCGCAGACAGACAGAAAACACTGCAAGTCAGATATACAAAGAGGTATGCCAGAACTCGGTTCCCCTGCACCTAATTTAAGGCGTCGAGACACGATGCAATCCCGCAACAAATACTAACTCCACCCCGTTGCTGCACGACTGGGGAGGGCGACAGGACGCGACGACTCTAGCTAGGAGATGCGCCACGTCACCGGAGCGAGTGGCGCGCGCTCTGAGTTTCGCTGCCACGATCAAACGACCCCGAGGATGACCATGGCCAGAACCACTTGGACTATCCACCCAAGGACGAAGGTCAATGTCCGAGCGACCGGAATACCCAGCGTGTAGACGACAAAGTGCGCCAGACGGGCGAAGAAGTAGAGCATGCTGAGTGTGATCGTGAGGCTAGAGGACAAATTCAGGGCGACGACTCCCAACACCAGAGCCGCGAAGATCGGAAAGTTTTCCATCGCGTTTTGATGGGCCGCCGTCGCGCGCTGCGCCCAGTCCGACAAGGGCTTATGCTCAGGGTTCGGATTTCCCAGCGATGCTGGTATCCCGATTACGGCAAAGCGGTTCAAGACATAGACCATCCAAAACAGGGCAGTCATGAGGCCAGTTGCAGCCATCCAGTGGATTTCAGTCATTATTGTTTCCTTTCGATGACGAGATCAGCCTGAAATGCGGGTCGCTCTAGCAACCCGATTTCAGGGCGGCGCGTTTTCCGGCCGATCAGGTGAGATGCCCCAAGTGGCCCCGTTTGGCCCAGATGCGACAGCCTGACGGGGATTGGATGGGCAATTCTGCCCCAGCCGGGAACCGCAGCCATGTGCCCGCGCCGCATAGGGTGTCGCCGTAAAGCAGCTCCCCTTCGATGACGAAAATCTCTTCGCCGGAAAAATCGCCGCGGTCAGCCCAATTGGTTCCTGGCGCAAGCCTCTCTGAAACGACCGTCTCGGACACATCCTGATGGAGCTGCGCGCGGGTCAGACCGTCCGTTCCGGTTGGCTCATATGCGAGGTCGTCAATATGCTTGTGGACGGTCTGGCGATCATCTTCTTGGAACTGGCGCAGCTTCACAAAAATCGTGCATCCATCCTTCGTGAAGGGCGCGTGCTTGCTGCCCGGAGGGTTGCGCACGTAACACCCGGTGCGGAAATCCCCGTCACCATCAGAAAACACTCCTTCAAGCACCAGATATTCTTCGCCCATGTCATGGGTGTGTTCCGGAAACGCACTTCCCGGCGCATAGCGGACCACCGAGCTTGCCCGGGCAACTTCGGCCCCGTCGCGTTCCAGAAAGCGGCGGTCAACCCCGGCTGTCGGAGAAGGCGACCACTCTTGTTCAGCAGAATGAACGATGGCCGGTTGAGAAAGATCAGTGTTTACACTCTCTGGTACACTGTACGTCATGATGAAGTCCTCAGAATTTCTCAGTCGCAGGGCGCATGTCGAATTCATGTGTCCAGGCTTTGGGGGATTGATTGATCAGCTGCAGATAGGCCGTCGCGATCGCGTCAGCGTCGAGACAATCTTCTTCCTTGATGTTGAAGCGTTCCTGGGCTTGGGGTCCCCAGATGATGCCATCGAGCACGGAATGCACGACGTGGATCCCTTGCGGGCCAAATTCGCGGGCAAGGGACTGTGCCAGGCCACGCAGCGCGAACTTCGCTGATGCGAAGGCTGCAAAGCGCGGATTGCCTTTGAGAGCCGCTGTTGCGCCGGTGAAGATCACTGTGCCGCTACCTGCAGAAACCATGCCGGGCAGCACGGCCCGCGCCGTGATCATTGCACCGAAGCAGGTCGACACCCAAGACGCCTGGAACTCCTCTGGTGTCAGTTCCAGAAAGGGTTTCGGGATGAGCTGCATCGCGTTGTAGATCAGCACCGTTGCAGGGCCATCCTGCCCGTCAATCAGCTCAATCGCCTTTTCGACACGCGCCTGATCGCTCAAGTCGTAAGGCAGGTGGGTGTAAGACGCGCCGAGGTCTTCTCCCTCAAGGCTGCTTTTCCGGGATAGGCCGTACACGTTGTAGCCATCCGCGATCAGCGTCTTTGCAATCGCTGCTCCAAAGCCCGGCGCCATACCGGCAATGATCGCAGATTTCTTTTGTTGTGAATCGTTCATGTTATTTCTCCTTGATCAGTTTCAGGCCTTGGCGGTCGGACGTTCAGAGACGCGCGCGTGCCACGCCGCGAGATGCGTGCAGTCAGCCGGGATCGAAATGCCAAACAGACCCGCAAAATCGACACCGCAGAGCGCCGTAATGTCGGCAAAGCTGAACGTGTCGCCAGCGACGAAGTCCCGTCCCTCCAGCTCTTGGTCTAACCAGCGCATGGTCTCTTCAACGCGCGGTTTGTTCGCCTCGCCCCATTCTTTATTGCGATAGCGATCCGCCTCGCCCAAACCGTCAGTGGCGTGATGGAAAAAGGTCGTGGCCGCCCCGACCAGGCCTTCTTCGACCCGCCGTTGCCACATCGCGACCAAAGCCTGGTCCTTCGGTGTTTTGCCAAGCAAAGACGGCTCAGGCTGCGTAGCCTCGAAGTAACGGGCAATCGCAACAGCCTCAGAGATGACCGCGCCGTCGTCGAGCTCGAGGCAGGGTACGGCTTTGAGCGGATTGAGCTTGGTGAAGCCCTCACTGTACTGCTCGCCCTTGAAGACATCGACCTGAGCGCAGTCGATATCGATCCCCTTCTCAGCAAGGAAAATTCTGATGCGACGTGGGTTCACTGCACCAGTGCAGTCATAGAGTTTCATGGCAGACCTCAAATTTAGACTAGGGTTGCATGGACTGTAGCGGTCAGGCTATTGATAGAGAAATTGCATCTCAGAATATGACCAATAGTTGGTGGCTATAAATGAACCTCAACCAGCTCCGATATGCCTCAGCGACTGCGGCCGAAGCTTCGTTCACCAAGGCGGCTGAACGATGCCATGTCACCCAGCCAACCCTTTCCAATGGGATTGCGCAGTTAGAAGAAGAACTCGGCGGAGCCCTGTTCGATCGCACAACCCGCAAAGTGAACCTGACCGCCTTTGGCAAAGACGTCTTACCGCTGATCGATGCAGTGCTTCAGTCGCAAGGAGAGTTGCAGGCCCGGGCAAAAGCCTTCTTCGATCCACAACATCAATTGCTTCGTATTGGATTGTCACCGCTGATCGACATGCGCCTCCTGACACAGGTAATTGCTCCATATCGAACAGAATTTCCCGATGTCGATGTCTTCTTTAAGGAGTGCTTTCTGGATGATCTGGATGCCCGTCTGGAAAAGGGGCAGATTGATGTGATGCTCTGCCCGTTTCTGCCGCATGAGCCCACGGCGCGCAGCACTTTCAGCACCGAGATTTACACAGAAGAGCTGCGATATCTTCCAGCCCGGTCGTCTGCCATGACCCAGGTTGATGAGGGTGCCGTCCTACTTTCACAGATCGCAGATGACACGTTCATTCTATCCTATGACGGATGCGGTCTGGCCAATGCAACGCGATCCCTTTTCTCCAGCGCGGATCTTCAGTTGAAGGAGTATTCCGGGCACACGATGAGCTATCACGTCATGCAGGAATGGGCCGATTTGGGCATCGGGTCCACCATTCTGCCGGGCTCCCGCATTTCGAGGGAGTTTCGGGATAAGACTTGTCGGGTCATGCTGGCGCCACAGCATCCAGCCTTGATCCGCATTGACGCACTTTGGAACCGTGCAGCGACCTATCCCAAACACATCAGCGCGTTCCATCAGCACCTGATCGAACGCGCGCCAAGCCTCGTGCGCGGTGCAGCCGCTGCTTGACGTTCAACCAGCCTTGGGGCGCGGTCATCTACCCCAAGGAACGGGTGATGCGAAACGCGCGACCAGTGCATCAATCGCGACCCGGATTTTGGGTGCATGGTCACGTCGTCGCGGCCACAATAGGTTGATGCTCCGGTCTACCATGTCCGAAAAAGACAACACTGGAACAAGAGCGCCTGATCGCAAGTGTTCACCGGCAAGCCAAGTAGATAGCCGCGCAATGCCATGCCCTGCCAAGGCGGCATCCAGAAGAGCCTCACCGTGATTGACTGTCAAACATCCAGCGTATGACTGCTCGACCATGTCACCGTCCTCAGTAACGAGATGCCAAGGGAGAAGGCGCCCACCATGCTCAAAGAAGATACATCGGTGCGAAGCGAGATCCTCCAGCTTGTCGGGTGTCCCGTGACGCGCGATGTAGGCTGGCGCTGCACACAGGATCGACGTCTGCTCCGCCAGCATTCTGGTGAGAATAGTGGCGCTGTCATCTGACGCGCCGATCCGCACAGAAAGGTCGAAGCCTTCCTCAACCAGATCGACAAAACGATCCGTGAAAGACAAGTTGAGAACCAAACTCGGATATTGAGTCGTAAGCTCCAAAAGCGCTGGAGCAGCCCATAGTCGCCCGAAAGAAACGGGCAAGCTTACTCTCAAAACGCCCGTCACTTCCCTGCGCCGCAAACTCATCGACGTCTCTGCAGCTTCAATGTTTTCAAGAATCTCCTTGCTCTTCAGAAAAAAGACTTTGCCCTCATCCGTAAGCGTGATCGAACGCGTCGTGCGCAGCAAAAGCTGTACACCCAGGCGTTCTTCAAGCCGAGCCACGCTCTTTGCTGCCGCAGACTTTGAAAGGCCCAAGGCCTGTGATGCTGCAGTGAAACTGCCCATCTCTACCGTGTAGACGAACGCAGAAATGCCTTCGACGCTGATAGACGGGAGGAGACGCATAAATTCACGATCCTTTTTCGCAAATGATAGGATAAGAATTCCCAACTAACTATATGAAATATACAATAGGCTGTGCCCAGATGTCACGTGATCGACAACAGATCACCTGCAATCGTGAGGTGCAGATTTCATGAAACAGAAAACGATGAGGGCGTGGGCGCTCAGGGAATTCGGCCTAAGCAACCTCGAAATGGTTGAAACACACAGACCGATTCCATCTGCGACGGAAGTTCTGATACGTGTACGAACAGTCTCGCTGAATTATCGCGACAAATTGGTGGTCGATGGGGCACTTTTGCCGGAACGGCCTAACATGCCATTCATTCCTGTCTCGGACTTTTGTGGTGCGGTCGTTGACGTTGGGCACAACGTCTCAAGCGTCGAGCCTGGAGACCGGGTGATTGGTAACTTCTGGACCGAATGGATTGACGGTCAACCGCCGCGGTCGATGCTCACCCATGGTTTGTCTTTGGGCGGACCTCTGCCTGGTGGGCTTGCTGAATACATCGTCATTCCGGAAGCGGCAGCTGTCAAAGTACCAAGTGATTTGACGGATGCGGAGGCCTCCACGCTCCCTGTAGCAGCACTGACAGCATGGTTCGCTTTCGCCGAAACCGGCAATGTCCGAGAGGGTCAAACCGTTCTCGTCCAGGGCACAGGGGGCGTTGCACTTGCCGGATTGCAGATTGCGCAAGCGATCGGCGCACGCGTAATCGTTACTTCGCGAAGTGAGAACAAACTCACCCAGACGCTCAAGCTCGGTGCTTGGGCTGGTATAAATACGAGTACCCACCCAAACTGGCCCGAAGAAGTTATCGAACTGACCGACGGTGCCGGTGTCGATCACATTCTGGAATTGATCGGCGGCGATAACCTTGCCCGATCTTTGACAGCAGCTGCGCCACAGGGCCAGATATCGCTTGTCGGCTTCCTCGGCGGGATGGATGCGCAGATCAGTGCGATTCCGTTCATGCTGCGCAGAATAAGACTGCAAGGAGTCTCGGTCGGACATCGACGCGCGCTTGAGCGATTGATCAGCTTTGTTCAGCGCAATGACATCCATCCGGTAGTCGATAAGGAATACGCTTTTGAAGATGTGCAAGACGCATTCGCACATCTCAAACACGGCCCATTTGGAAAAATCACCGTCCGGGTCAGCGACTGGCGCGAAGCCAAATCGCAAACGCTCGACGAAGACGTGCTTCACAGTTAGTCAGCTCTCTCAGAACACTGACGCAGTGTTGCAATCAGTAAACCGTTGCAAACGCAGTACAGCGTTAAGTCCGCGGAGCCAGTGGTTTGTGCGGCTGACGGTCCCTTCCAAGGCAACCGCTGACTCTCTCCCGCGATTACCGCTCTCTTCTAAATTGATCGGCTCCGACCCCACCGACAAGTGAATTCTCCAGAAGGGTGCGGCGGCTCAGCGCAAACACATCAGCGTATTCCATCAACACATGATCGAACGCGCACCAGGCCTCATACGCTGAGCCGCCTCCGCTTTACGCTAGCCGGACGTCTCGGCCTCAATTGCGGCCTTCACGGCCGGTCGATCTCCGATCCGTTGCAGATAGGCCTGTAACTTAGGCCAGGCATCCAAGCTGATATCCTTAAAACCCGCCCACCGCGCCACAACGAACAAATAGGCGTCCGCAATCGTATATGTATCTCCCATGATGTGTGTGCGGCTATCTGAAAACCGCGCTTCGATATAGTCGAAACATTTGCCCACCTTGGCAGGAGCCGCCTGGATTTGTTCTTCGGAGGCTGTCGCTGAGAACAAAGGTGAAAAGGACTTGTGAAGCTCGGCACTAATGAAATTCAGAACGCCTTGCAGCTTGGCCCGTTCAATGCTTCCGGACGGAGGGACCAAATCGGCTTCTGGAACGCCGTCTGCAATGTACTGAATGATAGCCACACCTTCGGTAATGACATCGCCGGTATCCAACGCCAGCGCTGGAACATAGCCTTTTAAGCAGATACCGAGGTAATCGTCGCCGGATTGAGTTTTCTTGGTCTGAAGATCGACGAGATCGAGTTCAAATTTCGCGCCCACCTCGCGCAGGATGATGTGCGGGGACAATGAACACGCACCGGGGGAATAGTAGAGTTTCATTTTAGGCTCCATGATTTCAGAGGGGTTGAACTGAGCTGGGAACGGCCTCACGCGATGCCGACGATCAGGTCGGCCATCAGATCGGCGGTCTTCCTGTGCTTCAGAAGCGGTGCGGCCTGATTTGCATAGAGCGAGAGGAACTCATCACCCCCTGCAGCGATGCTTGCTGCGCGCAGCGGCGCCACGAACCATGCCTGGACTGGAAACGGCGGGAGCTGAGCTGCCACGGCCTGCATGTCTTTGATCAGACGGTTGGACATGCCCCTGGCAAGTCGCCCGGTATAGGCACGTGTCAGTTCTGAACTGGCAGAGCGATCCGAATACAGTGCCGCCCGATGTTGATCCACCGTGCCGGATTCCGCGCAGGCCAGGAACGCCGTGCCCAATTGCGCGGCCCCCGCACCGAGGGACAACGCCGCCTCGATGCCCCCGGCATCCACAATCCCACCCGCCGCAATGACCGGTTTTGAACACATCTCTGAGATAACACGGGTAAGCGGCATGGTGCCCATCAAGCTGTCCTCGGCCCGGTCCAGAAAGGACGGCCTGTGCCCGCCCGCTTCGAACCCTGTGGCGAGGATCACATCGACATTTGCAGCTTCGAGCGCTTGCGCCTCGGCTAATGTTGTTGCGGCCCCCACTGTTGTGATGCCCCGGGCCTTGCAATCTGCCAACACGCGGGCTGGCGGTATTCCAAAGACGAAGCTGAACACATCCGGTTGTGCTTCAAGGATTGCCTCCACCTGCTCCTCAAAGCTGGGGTGGAACCGCGGCGGTTGCTCTGGTTTGGGAAGGTTGAGCTCACGATAAAGCGGTTCAAATAGGCGCCAAGCCCGATCGTAGGCATCAGTGGAGTAATCCCGTGCCTCTGGATCGTGATCAGACACCCAAAGGTTCAGCGCGAAAGGGTTGCTGGTCTTCTCCCGGATTTCAGAAGCGACACCCAGAATGCCTTCGGCTTCCAGATAATGCACACCAAATGACCCCAAGCCGCCGAGGTTAGAAACGGTGGAAACCAGCTCCACGGTCGAAAGCCCGCCACCAAAAGGGCCTTGAATTATAGGATGTTTGATCTTCAGCAGATCCAGGGTTTGCGTGCTTTGCATGAGTTTGCCTCCATCCGAGTTACGCACCAGATGCAGACTAGATAGGTCCAACGTTACATCTTGTAATTAGCTTTCCTCAGGTTACTCTTATTTTGAAGTTTCCAGATGGTAACCACGGAAAGGACGTGCTTTGACAGTTTTGAAGCGACGAAAAAATAGGTCTCCGGCCCACGATCCCGACTGCCCTTTGAACGAGTGTATGAGGCTTATTGGAGGTGCGTGGACCCCCAACATCATCTGGTACCTCAGCGGAGGCGCGCGCCGATTTTCCGAGCTAAAAGAAGACATTACGCCGGTATCAGCCAAAGTTCTGAGCGCACGCCTGAAAGAGCTTGAATCAAAGGGGGTTGTCGACCGAACGGTCGTGGCGACCTCTCCACCCACGGTGGAATACAGCCTAACCGATCTAGGTCAGCAACTCGTTCCTGCAATCGATGCGATCGTTACGGTTGGGAAAATGCTGAAAGAACGAGCTTGATCAACGCCATGGAGTCGGTCTGGTATCGCGCATCAAGCCCGCATCACCGCAAAGGGTTCATAGGCCAGTCGAAACTTGGGGGCCTCTCAGGACGCGACGGGTATCACAGACCCAAGAAGACACAGAGGATGATCTATGACTCCATTAACCCGCCGTCAGAGCATCGCAATGGCCGCTGTTGGTTCGGCAATCTTGGCTAATCCGACGAAAGCATTTTCCCAGAGTAAGACCGTATCCGCACTCAACCAAATCCGCGCTTTGGATTACACCATTATCTATACCCGCGACATGACCGCGATGCGAAAATTCTACGAAGAAATCATGCAGCTTGAGTTTCGCCAGGCTGCAGGAGATGGATGGGTCGAGTTCAAGGTTGGCAGCAATATCCTTGTTCTGACGAGCGAACCAGCGGGTGGCCTCTTTCCCGAGACGGTGCCTGCACCTGGTGTTGGTTCCGTTCAGCTAGCGTTTCGGGTCGCGCCCAAGATGGTCGATGCCTGCGCGGAGGAATTGGGGTATGCGGATTTAATGGTTGATGGGGCACCTTCCCCTCACCAACCTGATGCTACCCTCAGATGGTTGATAGATCGACCCCGTAGTTGAGCTCCTCTGCGAGGTCTGGCAGTCCGTAACCGATGGTTTTCTTGTAGAACGGAGAGACCTTCGCAGTCGGGGCCTTCTTCTTGTGCTTCGTGGTGTAGAGCATTCGCGCCCGCATCACCTCAAAGGAATAACCTCGTCCTTCACGGTTCTTGTCCTTGGCCAGTCGGTTGATGGACTCCGTGAAAGCGTTGGTGACAGGTATGTCCGTCTCGAAGTAGGTCATGATCTCTTCGCGCCAGTTGCCCACCGCCCTAAACAGATCGCTCCAGACTTCTTTCTGGCCCTTCGGGATGGTGGATATCCACTCGTCCAGGGCGGCTTCTGCCTGGGGTCGTGTGGTGGCGTCCCAGATGCTGTAGAAGCGCTCCTTGTGCTCGTAGGCAGCCAGCAGTTGCGGGAATGCGCCTGTCCAGGTTTCCATGATCAGCCGCTCCCGGTCTGAGACTTCGTGAGCGCGCTTCAGCAGGATTTTCCGGTCTCCCTTGAGGGTTCGGATCTGGGCTGGTTTCAGCTCTTTCCGGAGCCCCTTGCGCACCTTCTCCAGAGCATCGTTGGCCATGCGCACCACATGGAATTTATCGACCACGATGCGGGCCTGTGGCAGCACCGCCCTGACCGCCGTTCGATATGGATTCCACATGTCCATGCTGACGATATCGATCTTCTGCCGGTCTTTCAGCTTCATCAGGTAGTTAGTCACGACGTCCTGACGGCGAGTGGCCAGCAGATCGAGCAGGGTCTTCTCCTCAATGTTGGTCAGGATGCAGCGGTAGCGCTTGTTCAGGTACAGCTCGTCGATGCCCAGAATGCGAGGCGTTTCGAAGCGGTGCCAGCGGCCTAAGAACGCGGCGCGGGCGTTGAAGATGTCCCGTACCGTCTTCTCGTCCAATCCGGTTTGCTGCGCCACGAAAGTGTAGGGGTGGTTAAAGGACTCCTTCTCTACGTATTCATGTAGCCGCAGTGTCATGCGGAAGCCGTCCACCACCTCCGGTAGCTGGGGCCTGAAGGTAGCCTCGCAGGCCCGACAGATGTACCGGCGGCGGAGCACCCAGAGGGTGACCCGCTTGCCGTGGATGGGCAGATCATGATAGGGAACATCACGCTTGCCGAAACGCACGAACTCACCCTGCACCCCGCATTCCTCGCAAGCAATGGGATCGGGCGCGTCTACCTGGAAGTGCATTTCATCGTCGGTGGCTTTGCAGCCCAGCACCTGGTATGAGGGCAGGTGCAGGATGTTGTCGGGCATTTCGGTCATACGTTATTCTCTTAAGACGACTAGCAACTGGCTAAAGCGTTCTTAAGAACCTAGGCAACACGCGAAGGTTGGCGACTAAGAAGAAGCAGGATGCCGAAAGCAATCATTCCTCCACCTGAGGCGCGTTGAAACCAGTGCAGCTTGTTTGCTGCGAAAGCTGCTGCAAAACGCCCTGCTGACGCATATATCGCTATTGCAACGGCCTCTAGCGCGATAAAAACCGTCCCAAGAGTTGCATAGCTCAGCCAGTAATTCGTTATATCCACGAATTGCGGGAAGAATGCCGCGAAAATGAGGATTGCTTTGGGGTTACTGATGGCGATCAGCGCCTCACTACGGAATGCCTTACGAAGCGAAGGTTTCATTGCATCTGCGTTTAGGTTAGTCGAGCCAGATGTTGTTCTGAGGAGCTTGATGCCCATCCAGACCAGATAGGCGGCACCAACGATCTTGATCACGTTGAAGACCAACGCCGAAGCAGACAAAAGCATCCCTAAACCAAGCGCGCTAGCAGCAATCATGGGCACGAAGACGGCAAGCCGTGCTGTGCTTGCCATAAAGGAAAACCCTACGCCCTTTTGCGCACCGTGTGTCATCGCAACGAGGTTATTGGGGCCGAACGCCAGGTTCAGTGCGAAACATGCCGGGAGGAAAACAAGTAGATCGATCATTAGCTTTGTTGTGACCTCAAGGGAGTAGGTTGGATATGCATGGTCAGTGCACCTCGTTCAAGTAGGGCGTGACATTACGCAACATCCGCTCAATGTAGTCTTCCATCTTGCCGACCGGCGCGACATGGTGCAATGCACCCCGAGCCGCCTCAATACCTTCTAGCCGGGCGATGACCCAACTGGGGAGGTACTGAGCCCGTAGGCTACCACTCTTCGTGGCAATATTGCTTTTGGCGAAGAAAGGCTGGCTGAGCACAACGACACCCGCTTCTTGTACCGGGGCTATTGTCAAGACAGATATGCCTAGTTTTCAAGTGTTCCCTACATATGGCTATAGGGAAGGGGATCTGGAAAGACCGGCACGGTTAGCTATCAACCATTTAGTCCGTTGTGGATTTAGTTTTCCCTTCCGCTTTCTACTTCACATATCAACCATTAAATCCGCATACCCAGAAATTGTTGGGAGGCCCACTGCATAAACTCCTCGAGCCGGAGGAGGCTGACGCCATCCGAAAGGCCGGGGAGATCGTCCGCTCGATCAATATTCGTGTTGAGCACGCCAAAGAGATCAAGCGCCGGGAGGAGAAGCAGAGGGAGGCTCGGCTTAAAGCTCGCAAGGCCCTGATTGACGCCGAGGTTAGAGCTGCATTCCGGAGGCCCCAGGCAACGGCGGAGGACGCAATACGGATTACAACGCTGGCGATGGCGCTTCACCAGGAGAAATTCATCCTGGATTTCTATGATGTCCCAACCATGACAAGTCAGTATCAGGAGCGACTACAGCGAGCGCTCAAGGAAAAGGCACTGGGTGGCTACGTCGATTACGCTCATACAGACATCGTGCGCGGATTATCTGAAACCCTCGACTATCGGCAGAGTGGGAGTCCAAAGGCGGACATCGCGGCCGCACTTAGCTTGTGTGAAAGCTGGAAGCCAAAACACCGGACGGCGCAAGAATTCCTGGAGTTTGTCCATCGTCAAATAGCGATTGAGCACTCGGCCAACGTAGAGAGATTGCCGGTCAAGAAGAAGCCGGCCGGCAGGTAGCCACAGCAAACCTTCTCACAGCAATTCAGGCTGAGCCTGAAGGCGGGCCATGATTGGGGTTCGGGGAGCAATGGAACAGTAAACGCACTTAAGCCCAGTACCTGCCCGCAAACCAGCGCTCTGTCTGGGGAGTACGATAAAACCACCGTTTTATGAAACCGTTTCCGCTATCGCGAGGAAAGGTCACCAACACCCGAAAATCAGTGCAATAAACCTTTCTCACGAATCAAAGTTCGTTAATTCGCAGTCGCTGACGAGTAAAACGAACTCTAATTCGGCTTACGTTGGTTTTCAGTTCCATTGCTCCCCAACCCCCAACGACAAGTCGACATGCTCGTCGATCCACTCGCGGTGTAGATTTTCGCTGTCCTGGATGAGCTGAAGCGCCTGGATAAGTGAGCGATCCTGAGTCGTGGGTTCCAGTTGAAGAAGGTGGCTCAGACGGAACAACAGCGAGCGATGGGACTTGAAGTGCTTCCAGATCAGCGGCAGGTAGTTGTTACCGCCCGTAGCCTGGACTTCGGCGCAAGTCTCGCGCAACCGATCCAGGTTGCCATCGGGAGAGAGGAATTCCCGGATCAGACTGCCAGCCTCCTGGTCATCCGGTTCCTGAACAAGAATCTGCACCACGCCATCCAGGGTGGCCGCCAGTTGCTCCAGCTTCTGGCGTTGCCGCGCCTGGATTTGCTCCAACTCCTCCTTGGCGCGTTTGTGGATCGTCGAAATCCGTCGGATGAACATCTCGGCCAGGTGATCCCGAGTTCGCACCCGCATCCGATAGATCAAGGCCAGCATCAGTGTGTAGCGTTTCGGCAGCGAGCAGTCCTTCAGCTCGGCGACGTCCGACGCGGCGGCTTGGGTGGCGAAGTGGCGGATCTTAGCATCGATGACCCCCTCAAGAATGGCATCCAGATCTCCGAAGCTCTCTAACCACGCCAGGTGGTCGATCAACACCTCCAGGTGCTTGCGGGAAGGCTTCTTGGGTGCCTGCTTGAGTGCGTTGAAGTCACTCTGCCGACGCCCGAAATCCGTGTCGAGCAGCTCCTTTAGCTTGTAGATCACCTCGATTGGCGCTCGGAGCACGATCAGGTTGAAGGTAACTTCCTGAGCACTCGCCAAAGCGGTTTCTGCGATGTTGTTGAGCGTCGAATAAGCCGGAAGCTCATAGCCACGCTGAATCAGCTCATCAAGCATGGCATTAATGAGATCGACTCGCTGCTCAAGCACTACAGCGCAGTCACGTGCGATTTCCTCAGTGATCGCTAGCCCGTCGCTGCTATAGAAGGGTGTAACCTGCAGGTACTGCCGAACCGCCGCTTGGTGTCGGTAAAGGGTGCGGGGGTTGCTGTAGCGCGGAGCTATTCGTGCGCCGTAGCGAAGGCATTGTCGGACATGACTGATGAGCTCCTGAGGAAGCTCCTCGAACGGAACAAAATAGTGTAGCTGCTGAAACACCTTTAGTTGGATTGCCAGCCCAATCGATAGCGCTGGACTCTTAGCGGTGTTATTGACCCATTCGATCTCTGAATCAGACAGGGAATAGCATCGATGCAGCTCCTTAGCTGGCAACTGACTGGGCAAGAGCGGGTAGGCTGTCCTTTCCACCGAAGCCATTGAGTTCATCCCCCAAGTAAGGCAAAACATCAGCATAGACGGCTAGTCAGGCGGGGGATGACCAGCAATCAAGAACTCAATAAATTTCCTTTTAGTTCAATATCTTGCAGAACGAATGTCCTAATTTTTGCCTTATCTCGGCATAACCCCTTGTATGACTGAAGAAGGCAGTCATCCGCCTCAACGATGGCACGCATTTGCTCGAACGCTGGTTGAAATTGCATGGGGTCTCTCCTTGAAAGGCTTTTCATGATGCAAGGAGATGCACCACAAGCATGTAGAAAGGAATTTGTAGGGGCGTGTGCAGCATCTCCTGGGGTCAGTTAACAACCAACATTTGGTGAGCCCTCATGTGCCCGAACGATTCCAAGATCTCTCTGCAAGCAGTGGAAAAACTCCTGAGCGACGTCTATGCGTATGACCAGGAACTCAACGACAAGGAAGTATCCCCTGATGGGGACAGCTATAACGATCTCTTACACATGGTCACGCTCCACCTGTCCGCAATGACAGAGGCGGCCCGGGGTGGCGGCCCGCTTCACCAAGGAGGCACGGCTCAACCAGTAGAGGCAGCGCCTGCAGTCGTTCAACCGGTAGCCGCAACCGGCTCTCTGGTTGCCGTGGTGTTGGCTGCCATCGTTGGCCGGTTGTCGTTGAGCAATATCCGGTCGATTCTGCAAGCTTTTGAGCGCTGCTCACAGGAGCAACTCAACGGTAATGCAAACTCACAGCTGATCGCCGGCAAGGCGCTCTCTACGGTCATCTCGCAGGGCGTCGATGCGATGGTCGCCAGCGATCGTAAATACCTTGAGTCTCTGCTGGCGCCGCAAGCGTAAGCAGTCAACCCTACGAACCCGGCGCTGCCGGGTTTTTTTCGTCTGCACAATGAGCTCCGAGCGGGTAGGCTTTCACATCTACGCGACACCACTGAATTCGCGCCGCTATCTTGGCGATGCTGCGGTATGCCCAAAATCAGCCACCACGACGGGCATTCAGGCAAGAAATCGTTGTCATCAGTCAACCTTGCCGTTGCCGAACGATAACTCGGCAATCTCTTTCCAGGCCGATCTGTTCCCTTCCAGCCAGTCTGCTGGATCTTCACCTGCAAACAACTTTTGCAGCCAGTCCGCTTCGCTTGCCAAACGAAGATAATACTGAGGGTGATGTGCGCCTGGTTCGGTGCTCTTCTCAGGCTCTTCATACCGATAAGCCTTTAGGATACGGTCCCCGCAGTTCGTCTTCAAAAACCGGATGAACCGATGCAGATTGCCATGTCCTCCAGCGCCCATACCGCGCTTCAGGTTGAAGTGCTCGTAGATGAAGCCAGTGGCATAGGCCTGTTTGGCTCGATCGTGCCGGACGCACAAAATCATTCCATCCAATCGTCCTCCACAGACGCGCAACAGGTGGAAGGTGACCTCTTTGCTGTCCCTTTCGTACAGGAAAAACTCGCTGTACTCGCTGCCAATGTTTTTCGCTGGAAACATCGGCCCCACACCACTCTCCAACCAGTCCTGTGAGCCGCTCGACCAAGCTATTACGCGATCGAGCATGTCGAAAGATGGAGAAGCAATCCCATCAAGGCAATCCAGCAGGTGAGCAGGGGTTTCCTCACCAATCAGGCGGGCGATACCAGCCAGTGTGGGAGCGTGGCCAGGGAAGAAGACCTGGTCCTTGCGCAAATGTGCAAACAGCAGGTCCAGGCGATCACCTACACCTTTCTGCCAGATCTGCCGGAGGGTCTGGTTCGGTGCAGGCTCAGGCTCCAAGGTAGAGACGTAGGTTTGCAGAATTGCTCGAACCTCCCCCTCGATCGAGCGGTTGTTTTTCTCAGCTGACTCACAAATTGCTTCGTAAATGTGGTCCGGCAAATCCCGGATTCCGACTCTAGCCATAACCAACGCCTCCTAATGAAACCCTACACTGACGCCATAACGACGTCATTATGGCGTCATTTATACACAAAAAATGCGGTCAAAAAGAGGGCTTTTTGATGTAATTTGATTTTCGTGGGGCTGCCAGGCCTGGAAAAGGGGGGTATCCTGCCCAACCACATCCGCTGGCCACCTTCTCGAACCTCTCTTGCACCGTATTGAGGGCTTATCAAGGTGGCATGGGTAACCCTGCGGCAAATGCCGTTGTGGTCCGGGGTTGGGGAAGCCCAGTCCCATTACCCTCAATGCGCCTGCCTCAGGTTTACTGCCCTGTGTTGCACATCTCCGGTCATACAGCCAACAGGAGATTCCCCCATGCAACATTTCCAAAAAGCAGCAGTTGACCGCACCGATCGGCAAGCGATGATCAGCTTCTTGGCTGGCCACTATCGCTACGACACCATGAACCATTGGAATCGCTCCACAAGCTACGCTCACTGCGTGAAGTTCCATGCCCTCGGCTTGGATCCAGAGCTGGCGGAGAAAGCCTATGAGCTACTCAACGTCGACTTCTGGGACGAACTGCGGTTGGTGATCGAGGACTTCGTCGTCGAAATGAACGGGGAATACACCATCAGTAGCAACGGTCGATCGAATGGTTACCTGGTGCTCGTGAAGAGCCAATGGGAATCCACCGGCTACCACTCCTATTGCCGAAGCTGCTCCCAGCGCAATTACCAAGCCTGTACCGAGGGTAATAATCGCTGCGGCCGTTGCGGCGCTGAGGGAGAAGCCGGTCGCCACAACTTCCGGCACCCACCTAGAACTCTTCGAGTCTCTGGCCAATCTTTGGACCAGGAAGAGGACTTCCAAGAATGGTCCCTGGACCAGCTGGCGAGCCGTGTTGAGGTTGTCGAGGCATTCGATCGTGCCTGTGACAATGTTCGAGCAACCTTCATCAGCCTGCTGAGCCTGAACGTCGTCGAAGAGACCGTGCTTATCCCGCAGAAACGCTATGTGCTGCAATCGGCATAGCCCCACTCAACGCTCCACCCACCGCTGGCCTACGGGCTGGCGGTTTTCTTTTTCCCAATGAAAAGCCCCGACACGTGGTCGGGGCAGGGCGGAGCGTTAAGCCCTCTTGGCAGCAGCCTCAGGGTCTGCGATCAGTCGCAGCAAGTCGTCGATCGGCAACGGGCACAGCTCCCGCATGTCGTCGTTAGTGTTCTCCAGTCGCCGGCGTAGCCCCTGGAGCAGCTCATGGAGCTGTTTTTTCTCCAGCAGGTTGACCGCCAAGACCAGGACTCGCCACACAAGCTCAGATTCGTCGTCAAGGTTATCTGTGCGTTTCCGGAGATCCGAGAAGTAATCCAGGATCTCACCGCTATCGAGGTGATCGTATACGTTATCCGGGCTCCAAGTGACCTCGGTACCGTAATCGGCCGCGAGTGCAGCTGTTACTTGATTACGCAGTTGCGGCATCAGGTCCCAGTCCCAGGCCCCCTGTGCTATCGCATTGAGGACAACGTCCTGGAGATGGGACAGCGTTTCCAGCATCTGCGGGAACAACAACCGCCGCACCGAACTTGCACCTTCCCAGACAGCGACCTGCAGCGCATTGCGCATGGGCGTGCCTTCCGACTTTTGTCGGCTGAGGCCTTCGACCAGCACATCGCGCAACAAGCGGTCGAGCTCGCTGGACGTAGCGGCCGCGGGCTTGAGCGTTGTCATTGCCAGCATCTGCAGTTTCACAGGCCGACCGTAGTTATCGGAGCAGTTGAACGTATCACCGTCCCATTGACCGGCCGCGATTACGGCTGGCGACAACAGGGTCTCGCAGTTCTGTCCCCACAGCAGGCGAACCTGAGTAATGCTTGAATCAGTTTCTTCAATCTCCGCAGTGGAAAGCGTGGTGAGCCCAGGCAGCATCAGCTGCACGTGGGAGGCAGTTTTCAGCAAATCAATGAAGCCGGAGAGCAGCGCGTTGGTCATGGTGGATCCCTGAAAGTAGTTGAACTTGCCATCAGGGATGTGAAACACGCACGAATACCCCCCCCTCCCTTGTTCTGTGCGCTTTACGCCGCCGGTCAATCTCGGCCCGCACTCCCGGCGCCGGCGCTTGACCCTATTCTGGCAGTGAAAAAACCAGACGAGTACAAATGTTCTCCACTACACTCCACGGACATGCAATTAACAGTCAAAGCAGGCCGACCTAGCTCCCGTCCATCCTGTACCACCGGAGTCGCCCATGAGCGCTACTGAAGACCTCTTCAAACCTGACAATCCTTCTTGGAATGAACGGCCCAAGGAGACATTTGACCACTGGATCAGCCAGCAGGCGGGCAGGGGCACCTCTGCCCGCATCCGAGTGTCATCCGCGGAGGTGTACCGAGCGCAATGGGGCCGATTCGTCGACTGGATTGAGCAAAAAAGCATTAAATTAGACGAAGTGGATGCAAGCGATGTTTCAGACTTCCTCGATAGCCTAACCCCGGAGATCGAGAAGAACGAAAAGCGAGTGAACAATAGGCCGCAACGCGACCGCTACCGTAAGCTCATCCAGCGCGTATTGGCCGACCTCTTCAAGGAAAGGGAAGCGCCAGGCTTCCTGAACCCCGCGGCGCAGGCATTGAGGGCTGAAGGGGTCAAATGGAAGGATGTTGACGGCAACCTCCCCACGAGCTTTCTGCGGCCCCAGGAGGCTGAGTTGCTTGCCAATCTCCTGGTGGCGCCGTTGA
This sequence comes from Pseudomonas sp. C5pp, assembly GCF_000814065.1. Lineage (NCBI taxonomy): Bacteria > Pseudomonadati > Pseudomonadota > Gammaproteobacteria > Pseudomonadales > Pseudomonadaceae > Pseudomonas > Pseudomonas sp. C5pp. The sequence goes on from NZ_JWLN01000017.1 coordinate 19,387, forward strand.
CGGCGCAAAACGACCGGGGCCGCTGGCGCGAGGCGCGGGACCGGGCCATGGTGGGCCTATGTGTCGGGGCTGGTCTCAAGGTGCAGGACATTGTTGGCCTGACTGTTAATTGCATCACCCCACAGGCCGCCCCGTGGATCACCCTTTCCTATGCGGATTCGAAGTTTGAGCACCGGACCAAGCCATTCGACTATGCCGCCCGGGCCCTGGCCACCTGGCTGCACATCCGCCTGCAGGCTGGTACCGAAGGTGACCTGGTGTTTCCCAGCGACATCACGCCAGTGATCAAGAACGGTCGGACAATCACCGCGATCAACCCGTCGACGGTGAACCGCATCACCGAGGCCGTGATCGTCGAGTCCGGGGTGAAGGCCATTCGCGATCCTGAGCACCGAGCGAGCCCACAGACCCTGCGTAATACCTTTGCGGCTGAGCTGTTCGAAAGAGGGGAAACGCCAGCCCTGGTGGCGGAGTGGATGGGCTTTGCACAGCCCGTGTCGGCCGAGAGGCTTTATGAGTCCTGGAAGCTGTGGCGGCAGACCACCAAAGGCACAGAACAAGGGGAGTAAGGGGGGCTAGGCAGAGGCGTGATCACCTCCGCCCAAAGGGCAGCAGACGCTTACGCGGACTGAGGGGCCTCGGCCTCCACGTCGCACACGCTGAGGCACACGTGGCCAACGGCTGACGCATTCAAGGCGATGCGGACTTCGCGGCAAATATCCTCATGGTAGGCATCCCGCACTTCACGGAAGGCCGAGACCAATGCGACGAGGCCGATCAGGGGAGCAAGCACGTACCGCGCCAGCTCAATGATTCTGGTCAGCGCCGCGGTGATGTCGGCAGGGCTAGTAGTCTGCAATGCTGCGAGGGTACTGGTGAATGCTTCGGGCTCCAACAAGACCGCAAGCAGCACCACGCCCAAAACGGCCGCTGGCAGGGCTGCAACAGCTCCCCGCAGGGTTCGAGTCAAAGCGCTCATCACAACGATAAGGGCTTTGACGTACGTCCGAGGATCTCGCCGCACGCGGTTTCGCATCTCTTGGTACTTCTCCATCGAGAGAGAACCCACCCCGACACCGTTGACCTCCGCCCTGACTTGCTTCTCGCTCATGCTCATATCCTGTGCTCCTAAAGGGGACTAATGGTCGGCCGCATGACCAACCCGCACAGGATAGCATTTAAAATACAAGCGCCGTATGCATTCATGTTATAGCACTCAGGCCCGGCGGGAGAGACGCGCCCGATACACGAACGCCAGAAACCACAAGGCCCACTACGAAGTAGCGGGCCTTGTGGTCGCAAGTTCAACCTTTCGGTTGATTTTCCCAGCCTTTCAGGAGATTGGGTCGGTTGAGGCTTGATCGCCTACATGGGGCCTATTAAACACGGAACATTGCGCCATTGCAACACGAAACTATAAATTTCTCCGGCGCAGCGTTCAGTGGGTGGAAAGCCATGCATTTCGGGAGATTACCACCACAAGGCTCACCTGATACGCACCCATCACGGCCCTAAAGATACTGGTAGTATCGGAATAGACAAACGCAAATCGAGCATTCAAAATCATTCAACGTATAGATACGCGTTAAATGGTGAGTCGGTACGACCTGACCTCACCGATAACCATCAATCGTTGTTTCTCCAGCAAGGGTCAAATCATGAAGCTGTTCTACTCCGATCAGATCTCCGAACCTCAGGGGGGGGAGCCCTTACACGGCACTCGCGGCATTCATTGCCGGTTATCACCTCATCAGCACCGTGTTGGGTATGTTGGTCGGCGGCCCCGCCGGCGCAGCTCTAATGAGCGACTGGGGAACCGCAGCTTTCTTCCTGGCCTTTTTCTGTACCAGAGGGTTCCGAATCCGGATAGGCAAGTCAAAAACAATCCTGGTGCTGCTGGTGGCCATTGCAGCTCTGGTGTTGGCTGAGTGGTTTACCCATCAGATATGGCCGCCTGCGCCGGAGCAAGCCAAAAGTTGGGCTGGTGTTGCGTGTAGCGTAGCCATGCTCGCACTGGCCAAGGCGCTTCAAGTCTTGGTGTGCCGGTACATCTGGCCAGGCTTCCGAGCAACGCTCGCTGATTGAGCTCACCAGGCTCTCATAACCACCGAACTCGCATTCCGGACCTCGCAGGTGGCCGACACCTGCATCCATCCAAGAGGGACAATGATGGCCACCATACTCTCCCAGCAACAGCAGCAGCGTCGGGGGCATGCCGAGCTCAGCATGCAGCCCATCAGCCGGGAAAAGCCTCCAACCATCAGCAAAGAGTCGACGCTCTGCGAGGTGTTCATCAAAGAGTTCAACCAGATCCCGGGGTGGACGTGTTACCCCGAAGCAGCGGGGTTCGATGTGCTGGTGGTGCACGACGATGGCCGTCAAATTGGCGTCGAGGCGAAGCTTTCGCTGAATGCCAAAGTCGCCGACCAGATCCTGCCCAATCACGGGGACGACTTTTGGGAAAGCCCGGGGCCAGATCATCGCCTGGTCATCGTCAGCAAAATTACCGATGCCAGTGCCGGCATAGCCAAGATGCTCCGTCGGCTTGGTGTCAAAGTACTCTGCCCTTATGAATCATGGACAGCGCAGGGCTATGTGCACACGTTCGGACTTGATCATCGGCTCTTCTACGCAGAACGCAGTGCTGCCTCTGATGAACGCATGTTCGACTGGTCGCCTGCAGAGCGCTGCCGAGTACCCTCCATTGTTACAAACCTGCCAGCAGGGGTTCCATCACCTTTGCGGCTCACGCCCTGGAAAGAATCGGCACTGAAAGTAGTGGTCCTCATGCGCAAGCAAGGGTTCATTACCGCCAAACAAATCGCGTCATTCGGCATTGGCGTCAGCGCGTGGACCCAGCCGTCAGGTAGTAAGAGACCGTGGCTCGCTAAAGGCGAGGTCCGCGGTCAGTGGGTTGAAACCGAGCATATGCCGGCCTTCGACAAACAGCATCCTGATATGTACGCCAAGGCGCTTACCGAATTCGAAGCCGAGGCAGGGCAGAGCAAGGTGTCACCATGACCAGTTCAACATATTCGCGTGCGCGAAAGACGGCCGGCGAAGTCGGATTTTGGGCAGTGCTAGTCTGCAGCATCTTCGTGTACCCGACAGAGCTCAATGAGCTGCTGGGTATTTCGTCCCTGCTGGCGCCTGGTGAACTCTTGAATGGGCCCAACGACTGGACACTGTTGGTGCGAGCTAGCCTTGGTCTCGTGGTTGGCGTGGCAGTAACAATCATAGTGTGGAAGCTGCTGGCGGTACTGCTCCCAATGACGGTACAGCATCAACCTGCTGAAGACGGCGGCTCCGGTCAAGGTGAGTGAAATGGCGCCCTTGCACTCATAGACGCTGATGGAGCTGCCCATAATCTGATTCGTAAATCTGTCGAGCCGTTTGCCAATGATCAGCGCCAGGCATTAGCAAGCTATGACCGCACTTTGCTCAATACATCCTCGATCCAGCCTGGCTCACCATATGCCGGCCGGGCGAACGGCTTCCAGTTTTCAGCCTCCTCGATCGCGACAGCCAAGCCCGCAGCGGAGATTTTGAAGCTGAGTTTTCGCCTATCAGCTACCAGAAGCCCCTTGTTCGCTAGTCCACGGGCGATGCCAAGCACGACCAGGGGAGGGGGATAGTAGCTTCGCCCGATCCATGGTTCGAACGGATCGAGGTACTCAGTGGGCTGCTGTTGTCCCTGGTGCAGAATGCGCAGGGCAGTAAGCGACATCGGCTTGCTGGCCGCGTCAATTTTAGGCTTCTGCATTGGCAGGCCTTTGAGCACCCTGGCTACCCTCCTGCCGTCAGTTGTGAGCCTGACAAATAGAGAGAGCAAGTCGCCCATGCCTATCGGCCGGTGATCCGTGCTCAACAATCCTCGGTTTTCTAGGGAGTGCCACGTTGAGCCGGCGCCATGACCGACCAGCTTCATTTCAGCGAGTGCGTATCGTAACGGGCCATCGTACGTCATCTTTCGGACCCGTCCGTCAGGACCATACTCCAGCCACCGCCATTGACTCGCTGGGGCGGAGCCTGGCCCAGAGTTCACTTCCTCGGCTCGCTGGTCTTCGTCATACGCCACAATGAGGTAGGCACGCTGGCGCTCGTTGAGTGATTCAGCGATCTCGGATATTCGGGTGATCAGCTTTTCTTTAGCCATGGTCCTGTTTCGATTCTTGGCACCTACTTAACTTAAGCACTGACGCTTGCCTTTGCCCCGCGGGCCGATCGCCGGCCTAGTCGAGATCGCGGTCTCCACCGCTCTCACCCGCTGCCACTCATACCTCCCTCCACTTTATTGCTCGATGCTCAACATCTCCATGGACCAGGTCATCGCAAGACCTGCTTCATCCAGGAGATCAGCATGTCCCAGAAAATCCAAGCAACTCAAACTGCAGTTCTGGTCGGTGACCGTGAGCAAGGTACGATGCTCGCTGCACTTCGCCACTACCAGGAGTTTCTCCGGAGTGGTGCGTCTGCAGCCCCCGGCCTGCTTGATATCGCAAGCAACGCCGGTCAGCTCACCCCTCTGTCAACCCAAGAGATCGAAGTGCTGTGCGAGAAGGTTAATTTCGGGTCGACCGTCAAGGAGCTCGAATCGTTCGTCGCCAACGCAAAAGCTAAGTGACGGGTGGCGGTATGCATCCCATCATCGAAGCCTCGCGATTGATGAAAGGCGCCCAGATCACCCGCAAAGCAGCAGTTCATGCCAATGGGGGCACCATCTTCCTCTGGGAGCTATCAACCGGAGACACGCTGGAAACCATTCGTTCAACGCATGGCTTCTGTTCAACCGCGTTGAAGGCCATCCCCTTTATCGAACGCGTCAATTACTACAGCGCCATGCGCGGCACCAAGGTAACGGGTAGCTACCAGCTACACGCTTAAAAACGCTCCATCCAACCCGGCCAAGCGCCGGGTTTTTTCTTGTGGATTTACGCGGGCATGAAACGCATCTCCCTAGGCAAGTTCAACGCCTGATGGCGGCACGGTGCCCCGGCACCTCACATGTATGGAGCAGGCGATGGCCACTCTCACCGCAGTTCAAGCACGCAACAAGATTCAGGATCACCTGTTGAAGGGGGCGGGTATCTACGCCTACCACCCGCAGCTGGGTGAGCGCTACTTCAAAGCCCGTGTGTGTGACGGGAAGTTAGAGGTTTACAACGGCTACAGCTGGTTCGAGGTGCCTCGCGGTACGAAGTTCAACAACGGCAATGGTTCGGCGGGTGACTTGTTCACCTATTGATCTGCCAGCAAAAAACGCCTTTCAGGAGATACACATGAGCACCCGCACCCCTGTCGCAAAACTGGGCAAGACCATCAACGCCGCTTCAGTCGAATTCAAGGTAGGCCGCACCGTTTACCAGGTTGACGTACCTGCCGGCACCAAATGCTGTTACCTCGTAGGGGGGAGCAATGGTGGTCGCTGGGTCGTAGATGATCTGTCGTTCCTCAACCCCAACTCGACGCTGTATCACGATGCCGAGCACTACGGCATTCCAGTTCCGGCAGACAACGTAACGGAGGCACCTCGGCGCACGTAGTCGGCCGAGTTCTTGCGACTCACCAGCACAGCTTAACTGCTACACCGACACCCTCGAACCAATGGTTCGAGGGTTTTTTTATGCCGCCGACTGGGTCCGGGAACCGGGCGCAGGATGTAGCAGTCCACCCGTCGAGGGCGTTTCGCTTTCGAGGCCCCCTCCAGAGGCGAGTTCTGGCGCTAGAGGCAGCTGGCAATCACCACACACCAGGTCGTACTGGTCACCACCAAGGACAGATTTTTTGCAGCCCGCGCACGTGTATTTCGTTCGTGCCCAGGCTTGTTTTCTCGCACCTCGGCGCCCGCCGCCCGGACCGACCGCTGCAGCGAGTGTGATATCCAGACCTTGATCGAGCAGCTCACGAATGAGGAGACTCATTCCCCCGTTCTCAACCAGGTAGTGCGACACCTTTTGCCCGGTCATTCGACCACCCGGCAGACCGGTACTGGACGGTTGCAGGCCGATTTCAACCATCTTATCGGCCCAGACCTGGTCGTGATATGCCCGCCGCGGGGGCTGCCCGGCATGCTGGCGATACTGATGACAGGCTTGATGCGCCAGCGATTCGATCATCTTGCTGCTCGATAGGTGCGCCCCAATAGCGATCAGGTCGAGGGCCGGGCAGAGCTCACCACTCGGAAGAGCGCCAGGCCGATAGTGGCCATCGGATCCTAGCCGTGTCGAAAATCTGATTTCACAGCCAGGCAATGCCCCAGAAAAGAAGCGCTCGTTGATGACGCGATAGGCCTGGTGCAGCTGCTGCAACGGGTGAGATGGCGGCTGTACGGTTTCCATAACTCTCATTTAATACTGGCTGCGTATAGTCACGCGTTGACGGTATTGTTAGTATATGTTCACACGTACACATAATCTATCTGCATCATTTCCAATTCTGAGGTTGACGATGAAAAAGCTCGCTGTTGCTATCGCTCTCGCCAGTTGCTCGCTGGCTGCATTCGCCCAGGCCCCTGCGCCCGCAGCAGAGGCGGCTCAGGCCCCTGCAGCAGCCGCTCCAGCAGCAGTTGCAGCGCCAGCAGCTGCCGCTGACATCGAGATCATGACCGTGATCAACACGCTCAAGAGCAAATACCCCTCCACCAACTTCACCAACGTGGAGCGAGCGCCGATCGACGGCATCTACGAGATCACCATGGGCAAGAACATTGCCTACACCGATTCCTCCGGTCGCTACCTGATGTTCGGCAGCATCTACGACATGCAGACCCGCAAGGACCTGACGGCGCCCAAGCGTGCTGCCGCCGAAAAAATCGACGTCTCGAAGTTTCCGCTGGCCGATGCGTTCACCCGCGTGAAGGGCGATGGCTCCCGGAAGCTCTACCTGTTCTCCGACCCGGATTGCCCGTACTGCAAGAAGCTGGAAACCGAGGTCCTCAGCAAGTTGGACAACGTGACCATTTACACCTTCATGTATCCGCTGGAGTCGCTGCACCCACAGGCTCGTGCCAAAGCTGAATCGGTCTGGTGCCTGCCTGAAGCTGGGCGTGCTGCTGCATGGGAAGCGTTGGCGCAAGGGACCCAGCCGCCAGCGAAGAATTGCGACAACCCAATCGAGCGCAATATCGCGCTGGCCGAAAGCATCGGCTTCCAGGGCACCCCTGCGATGGTGAGCGAAGACGGGCGGAAAATGCCGGGCCTGGTATCGGCCGAACGTCTGGAAGCCTGGCTCAACGGCGGCTCCTGATCCCCTCCGACAGTCTTCTCCACGTGGCCATTTCGATGGCCACGTTGGTTTTTGATCACCCGATCATCAAGAGCCCCGGGCTGGGCATTCTCATTGGAGTTGTGATGAAGCTACGCCGCTTATGCGTATCCGCTTTCTTTACCGCCCTCTACCTCGCGTCATCCACCCTTCATGCCGAAGAGCTCGGCAAGTACGGAAACACCTGGGAGATCCAGGAGCAGGATGCAATCGACATGATCCAAGGTCGGTTGAGAGCGATGGACAAGAAAGGCGAACTCGACAAGTTCTGGAACGACTACCGCGACAAGCAGTTGGCCGGAGCCGAAAACCCCAAGCCATTACCCGGCATTGGCCCCGTCGTTGAGCCACAGATCAGGATGTACGACCCGACCTACACGTACCCTGAAACCGTCAAAGACCATTTGGGCAACATCCTGGTGCCGGCGGGCACTCGCATCAATCCGCTGGACCACATCACCCTGAGCAAAGCGATCATCTTCATCGACGCCCGCGATCCCAAGCAGCTGCAGTACGCCAAGAAGCGTACCGACGAGCACCCCCGGGACAAAGTTGTACTGGTCGCAGGTTCGTTCCTGAAGCTCGATCGGGAGTGGGGGCGCCCGGTCTACTTCGACCAGATGGGCATTCTCACGAAGAAATTCGGGATCGAGCGCGTTCCCGCGGTCCTGACCCAAAAGGGTAGGGAACTCCAGATCGAGGAGTTGAAGCTATGAAAAAACTGCTTATGGCCCTGGGCTTTGTCGCAACGACCCTGCTCAGTACGGTCAGCTCTGCTGAAGAAGGCGTGTGCACCGGTAAATTCCCGAACCTGATCTCGGACGTCTGCTGGTCCTGCATGTTCCCGATCAAGCTTTTCGGTTCGACGGAGCTCATCTCCGATGGCCAGGAAGACTTCGACAGTGGCAACAAAAGCGCATTCTGCACGTGCGACAACCCGCCCAAGGTCGGCATTCCCACCTCGTTCTGGGAGTTCGACATGATGACCGACGTTACCACGGTACCGGGATGCTTCCCCTTGCTTGGTGGGGTGAAGGTCAACGTAGGCGTGAACGCAGATGCCTTCGGCTACATCTCTGACGATCAGAGCAGCGGCATCGGCAGCACCCGCGACTCGTTCATGCAGGTCAACTTCTATATCAACCCGGCCATGTATGTGATGGGCGCCATCCTGGATGACACGTGCATGGACAACCGCGGTATCGACGTGCCCTGGATGTCGTTCGCGGACCCCACCCACAACGATGACGAGCTCGCCGGCATCCTGACCCCCTACGCGTTCCCCTTCGGGAGCATGCTGGCGATCGGGGCCATGTCCGCCGATGCCGTTGCAGCGTCTGCAGGCTTCCCGCTGTCGACGATCTTCTGGGCCGCCGGCTCGTACGGCCACATGTACCCGTTGACCGGCCGTAACGAGGCCCACCTGAGCATGGAGCAAACCGCCAGGCTGCAAACCACGCGCATCCTCGCAAAACTGCACGCTGCTGGCACCCAATGGGCAGCAATGGGGGGTGACGCCATGTGCGGCTACTACCCGCAGATCATCATGGACAAGCGGCAGTACAAGCTGACTCGCCTCTACCCCAAGCCTGAGACCGCAAAAATCGCAGGCAAGTGCTGCTCCCCTATCGGGCGGTCGACCATTTTGACCGAATCGAACACTGAGTTCCCTCTCCCAGGATACAAGGACTTTGGCTATGGCATTTTCCGTAAACGCGACTGCTGCGGCGGCGCTACTCTTAGCAACTAGCCTCTTCGCCGGGCCTGCCGTGTCCCAGCAGCTGGAAATGCCTTCCAACGAAGCTATCCAGAAGATCATGCAGGAGCAGGCGGCATCTCGTAGTGCCGCTCTGAACGGGAAGATTGACCCAGTGAAGGCGGGCACGTTCAAGGCCACTGTACCGGTCATCGACGCGCCACCTCCCACCAAAACCGAGTCGCTCGACGACGTCATTGCGCGATTCAACGCTGCCAAGGACGGGAACAAGGGTGGCCATGGCGCGAACGACTTCATCATCTTCGTGTCGTTCTCGATGCCCAAGGACAAGCTTGAGCGACTGGCGCAACAAGCCCGCGAAACCGGTGCCGTCATGGTCGTGAGAGGGTTCAAGAACGGCTCCCAGATGCAGACCAAACAGGCTGCGCTGGAAGTGAATAAGGCCGGCGTGCCGTGGGAGATCAACCCCAATCTGTTCAAGGCCTTCAAAGTCGAATCGGTACCTACGTTCGTTGTGGCTTCTGCAGAAGCAGAGTCCGTTCTGGACGATGGCTGCTCACCAGATGCCACCTTCACGTCGATCACCGGCGACATCAGCGCCATGCTGGCCCTGGATACCATCCGCCTCCGTGCGCAGCCTGAGATCGCGAAGCTTGCTGAGGCCAGGTTGCAGAAGATCTACAAACAACAAGCCCCTGGCACCGTCCACTGACATGATCGAGCCCGGCATCACGCCGGGCTTCGGGAGAAACTATGCAAACCGAACTGACCACCATTGCTTGGGAGCCAGGCTTCAAACTCAACCTGAGTTCCTGGGCTGATTTGGAGATTGCGAAGCGTCGGGGAGAAGGCCCGGGCGAACTATCAGCTTGCGCGTTGAATTCCTGCATCTACTTCCAGGGGCGCTATGTCATGACCCGCGACCTGGTCGAGCACGTCGAAAAGGGCATCACCTGGAACGCGCAGGTTTATGAGGCGTGGAACTATGGCCGGTGCGAAGAAATTCACAGAATCTGCCGAGGGCTTTCACCGTCAGACGCCGACGCTCTGCTGCATGCCAGCGGGTATGCGGACGTCAGCCTGGATGAGCTCAGCGACGCCTCGGACGAAGCAGTCCAAGAGGCGTGGGACGCGCTGTACGGCGAGTAATAAAAAACCCGGCCTCAGGTGAGGCCGGGTGCTGTAAAACGTTAATCAGCTTGAGCCAAGCGCCCAGAACCGAATGCCACACGGCGGGCCACTGCATCCCATTCCTGCACAGTAACCAGCATGCTGGTGCGAGCCTTCTCGTGACCGTTTACCGTCTGGCGATAGTGCAAACGCACATGGCCAGGCGTGACGCTGGGATACCCTTCGAGCTCGAACACGTTACGGAAGCCGTCTACATCGATGTTGCTGGTGGTGTAGATCTGCGAAAAGAACATCCTGAAATAACCGGCCTTAGCCAGCATCACAGCAATCTCAACGATCAGTTTCAAGCGATTGCAGCACGCGCTGATGAACAGAGCGAGCTCAAGCGACAGAGCTTGAACTTTGCGTTTGCAAACATCGGTATCGATAGTCAGTTTCATGGTCATTCTCCCGGGGTGAGTGGCTAAGCCTTGCGTTCGCCTAGTACCCGGTAATGCACATCACGCGACTACAAATCTGATTACCCTTGTGCGGACTCCTCACCGCCCAGAGCTTCCATGAGTGCGGGCACGAGCTTTGACAGCACGCCGACGTAAGTCACGAACATCGCGCCAAAGGCAGCTTCTTCATCCTCCTCATCGGGAATTTCTTTGTTCACGCTCTCCAGGAATACGATGCGCTTGAGGGTCGACTTGTCGGTCAGGATGAAGGACACCTCTTCATTGAATGTCATGGCCAGCCGTACGGGGCGCCGACCTTCGAGCAAGTGCTGTCGGATCTCTTCGCGCTCCAGGCTGATCGAGGCGTAGCCGACCTTGGATTTTTCAAGGTCCAGCCCCTGCAGGTTGACCTCGCGGTCGACCGTGAATTCGTCGGGAGACTCGTTGTTCATCAACCAGGTGGCCATCGCTGAGGAGGGGTCCATCGCTGTTCGGATCAGCGATGCGGGTATGCCAATCGCATCATGGATTTGAGTAACGACATCATCGGCTTTCGCCGGTGAGCTGCAGTCAATGCCGATCAGGCCGGCCGCAGTGTCGATCCATACCTTCTCCGTGCTCTGTGCCTCGAATGCCCTGGGCAGAAGTTCGATAAACGCCTCTTCCTTCATGGCCTTGAGCTGGTCTCGGCTTGGCTTGTAGCCCTTTTCGGAAAGCATCTTCGCAGCCTTCTTTGCCACGTGTCGCTGCAACACCGGCTCGGGGATTTTCTTCTCTTCAAAGCACAGTGTCAGAAGTATCTGCTTCTGCACCTCCAGCACAAGGCCGCCCCCTACTCGCGGTTCTACCCACCCCTGAGTTTTGGTGACACTGCCTGCGCAGGGCGTGAATGCCCTTTTTTCCAGGCGCTTCGCAAGTTCGGCAGGCGCCAAGCTCCAGGGTTCGGTAATCCGGTAGAGGTGAAGGTTCGAGAACATGATGCAACTCACTCCTGGCCGGCTTGCTACCAGCACGATTTGGTGCGCGAAATAAACATGTACGCATAATACTGTCAGATTTATTATCATGCACACACCTATCCTGCCAGTGGAAAAACCATGTCTGAATTCGCCCAGGTTGAGCAACGCGTTCTTCAACTCCGCGCAGAGGTCGCTGAACACATGGATGCGTACCACCGACTCGATGCCCCCCTGATCCCGGACGGGGAATACAACCTCCTGTTTCGTGAACTGGAGCAACTGGAAGCAGCGCACCCAGCTCTCGCTGCCCCAGACTCTCCGACGCAGCGGGTCGGCGGTGGGGTACTCGATGATTTCGAGCAAGCTCAACACGATGTGCCGATGCTGTCGCTCAAAGACGCCATGGACGAGGAGGAGGCCAGGGCATTCGCAAGCGCTGTAGTGGACGAGCTCTCACAGCCGGCGGATATCGAGATGACCGCGGAGCTCAAGTACGACGGCCTGGCGCTGTCGACTCGCTACGTGGCAGGGGTCTTTGTTCGCGCAGTCACGCGAGGTGATGGTACGACCGGCGAGGACGTGACAGCACAGGCCAAAACCATTCTGAATTTGCCGCTGAGGCTTCCTACGCCCATCGACCTTGAGGTACGTGGCGAAGTCGTGATGTTGAATCGCGATTTTGAAATCGTGAACGAACGCCTCAAGAGCATGGGCCTGAAACCACTGGCTAACCCCCGCAACGGCGCAGTCGGCAGCATGCGCCAGCTAGACCCGAAGGTAACTGCCTCCAGGCGTCTGTCGTTCTACGCCTATGGTGCCCAGGAGCTCGACGGCACGGCTGCGTTCAAGGCAACCAAACAATCGGAGATCATCGAAGGCCTGAGGACTCTCGGCTTTAGCGTTGCACCGGAAACGGCCGTTGTCCGTGGCTGGGAAGGCATCAAGGCATTCTTCGATGAGGTAGGTTCGAATCGCTCCAACCTCCCGGTCGCTATCGACGGCGTCGTCTTCAAGGTCAACTCCCTTGCTGACCAAGAGCAGCTGGGTTGGAACAATCGAACACCACGGTTCGCCATCGCGTTCAAGTATCCGGCAGAAGAAGCCGTCTCCGTCGTCGAAGACATCGTGGTGCAGATCGGCCGGACTGGTCCTGCTACCCCCGTGGCGAAGATCAAGCCAGTGCGAGTCGGTGGCGTCGTTGTCTCCAGTGCCACCCTCCATAACGCCGATCAGATCGAGGCCAAGGGCATCATGGTAGGTAGTAAGGTCATCGTTCGTCGAGCGGGGGATGTGGTACCGGAGATAGTCCGTACAGTGCCCTCGGCCGGCGATGAATTCCTCTCCCGCTATTTGATGCCGTCGGCGTGCCCTTCGTGTGGTAGTCATCTGGTGCGCCTGCAGGGCGCCGTGGAGCTGCATTGCCCTGGTGGAATCAAATGTCCAGCACAGAAGCAGGGCAAACTCGCTCATTTCGCATCTCGACTGGGGATGAACATCGACAACCTGGGCGACAAGTCGGTCTCAACCCTGATCTCCGCCGGCCTGATCAGCATGCCATCTGATTTGTACAGCCTGAACGACAAGGCCGTCGCAGCGCTGCCCGGTTTTGGGCCGGTCTCCGCAAAAAACCTCATCGCGGGCATTGAAGGCTCGATGTCGCCCGACCTCCCACGTTTCATCTTCTCGCTGGGGATCGAGGGCGTGGGCGAAGCCACAAGTAAAGCGCTGGCGGCGCAGTTCGGGTCCTGGTCAGCATTCCGGGCCGCGACGTACGCGCAACTGCTGGCCACCGCCGATGTGGGGGACGGTACCGCCACCAACATCACCCGATTCTTTGAGGATTCGACACTCGGTGCTGAGGCGGACCGACTTGCGTTGATCACCACACCCAATGACTTCACTGCCATCGGTGGCGCCTCATTGAAGGGGATGATCGTCGTCCTCACCGGCACTTTCCCCACCCTGAGCAGAGAGGCTGCCAAGGCCCTGGTCGAAGGGGCAGGAGGCAAGGTTTCCAGCAAGGTCTCCAGCAAAACCAGCTTTGTCGTTGCTGGCGAAGCAGCGGGCTCGAAACTCGAAGCTGCCCGGGATCTAGACATTGGCGTCTGGGATGAAGCCCGGCTGCTGGCCACTGTCGCTGGGTGAGGATTACAGGCCGGCGTAAAGCATCACAGAGCATTAAGATTTCATCTGGAGAACCAGAAAATGTCAGTAACTAATGGACCCTACAAGCGCGATGCTAATGGAGTCGCCTATGAAGTCGACTTTGAGTATGTGCGAGATAATGTCCCGCTCGACTGGTTCTTCGAGCACATGCTCGGTGCGAGAGCGAGACCATCAGCAGGTGCAATTCGATACAACATCTGTCCAAACCCCGGGTGTGGAGCTTCTTCCATTCACTCGGTGAAAGTCAGCGTGAAGAACGGTGGGTGGCTGTGTTACTCGTGCGGCGAACAAGGTGATGTAGTCGCTGCAGCAGCTTTTTACTGGGAGAAGTCCCACCGTGAAGCTGGCCTGGACCTAATGGGCGCCGATGTGGAACTGCTCAAGCACTACATTCCACCCAAGCCTATGGACGCTATCCAACGTGATGACAGTGCACTCGCGCTCGTATTGCAACGCGTAGCAGAAGCTCGCACATATCCGTCGAAAGACGCTCTCAAGTACTTTGCTGGCCGTGGGATTTCCGAGGGAGTGGCCCGTGAGGCTTGCAACCGAGGCATCCTGATCACCATCCCAAACAACCCTATGGAGGCCAAGGAGTTCTTAACCGAAGTCGCAGGGCAGGAACTGATGGTGAAAGCGGGTCTGTGGAACCCCGAAAAGAAGGCGCCAGCCTGTGCATTTCGCCCATTGTGGTTCCGGTCGCAATCGCACTGTGCTGCAGAGTTCCGGCTCATGCGTGAGCCCAAAGAAGGGGAGAAGAAGGCCATGCGCTATGGCGGGAAATCTCCTTGGATTTGGGAAGGCTCTGATAGTGAGTTCATGATCGTAGAAGGGCCGATCGACATGTTGTCTGCAGTCGAAATGGGCTCCAAACGTACCATCTTCGCGCTACCTGGATGCGAGAACTGGGAACCTGATTGGTTCAACATGATGGCCAAGAAAAACGTGCTTCAGGCTCTGGATCCTGACAAACCAGGCTTCAAGGCCGCGGAGAACCTCAAGCCAGTGCTAGAGGCCCTGGAAGTCAAGCTTGGAACCTTCAATCCACCCAACAGGGTCGGCGATTTAAACGAGCAGCTCAAGCACATGCGAGGGCTCTTAAACTAACCCACCAAACCCGGCTCATGCCGGGTTTTTTTATGCTCGCAGTGTAGTGATCAGTGAGGCGACTCGAAGGCAGCTCTAGCATAATCTGTAAATTCTCAACACGTACACATACGATATGCGCAGTGATAAACTCCGCTTCACTGTTAGTGGAGCTCTGCCTTGGACCGTCGATCATTCCTGCACTATGCCCTCGGCTTGGCCGCCACCTCAACACCACTGCTCTCAAGCGCCAGCACCTTCTGGGATCAGCCGAGACGCCTCTGGCTGAAGCGTGAGGTCAAACCCGGGCAATGGGAAGAGGTCGACAAGGTCTATTGGAACGGCAGACTCATTTGGTCCGGCTATGACCCCGTGTGCCGGCTCATGCGTGATGTTCACACCGGCAGAGCAGTGCAAATGTCGCCTGTGCTTTTGGACATTCTCGCTGGGATTCAAGGCTGGTTCAAAATCCACGGAATCACGAAACCCATCATTGTACTTTCAGGGTATCGCGAAGAGTCGACCAACCAGAAAGTGGGTGGCAAAAAACACTCAGCCCACCTAAGAGGTGGCGCCTGCGATCTGACGGTGCCAGGCGTCCCGGTAGACTACCTCCGACGACTAGCCCTATACCTTGAGGGTGGCGGTGTGGGTGTGTACCCAGGCCAGGGCTTCATCCATGTTGACGACGGAAATTTGAGGGTCTGGCGGGGGTAGGGAAGTCCCCAGGTGGGTGATTGCACTGACCTGACCTGACCACCTGTTTGAATTCGATTTGACCGCCATGCTTTTCAGTCTGCTGCTTGACTAAGTGGATAGTCCCTGTGACCGGGTTTGCAGAACCGTTGACACGAGATACGCCAGCAGGCGCTGGAAGGGTTGCAGTTAAGGTAGCAGCGCCCCGATTTAGCGGCTCGCCAGTGGCGGCCGACCAGCAGAAGTCTCCCCCTTCAACTATCGTAATTAGCGCGTAGCGCTGATATTTAGACTAGAAAGCCGGCTCATAATTTATTTGGAGAAATGCAATGATAAGCCTCAAAATGGCAAGTGCAGCTTTATCGTTTGTATTGTTTTCAAGCATTACCGCTGGCGTTGCTGCCAAAGATGCGAGTGAGTTGACTGAGTCAGACAGAAAAACTCTGCTCTATGTTGGAGATGCTCCCTGCAATAACGGCGAAGTCACAACGTATGAAAAGCATAAGGGATGTGCCACTAAAAAAATTGGATATACGATCGACGACGCAAGCGCCACTCCTGCCGCTAATTACATAGAGGTTTTCGCGGGAAACGACACAGTAAATAACAAAATGGTCAGCCCGGATTCCAACCATAAAAATGGATCAATGGAGAGCATTGGTTATCTCTCAAAGAGCCCGATTCCCCATGGAGTCAGAATTTACAAAGGTGATGAGCCTTGCAACATGGGTGAAGCAACACTCAGCACTAGAGCTAAGGGGTGCAATGCGGTGTTCTTAGGTTACGCGCTGCCTCTTCAATAGCCAGGTTACTGATTTGGAGACATGTGGCCAAGTGGAGTGCAATATCACCAGGCTCTCGCTCAAAGGAGAGCCTGGTTGCCATGAGCCTGCTTAGAACATGCTGGACCAGGAGATCTGGTTAACCAAGGGCTTGTGTGGCAACAGAGCCAGGTCCACGGCCCTCAGTGCTGGGTTACGGCCAGTGAGGTACCAACAATCATTCTGCTGACTCAGCATGTACCGATCACAAAGTCTCTCCAGAGCCGAACGATAGGCCTCAGTGACATTGCCCTGGGACGCCTGAGCCAGGAGCTCTGCAGATCGGATGCCGGGCTGCCCCCATGCTACCCGAGCAAGATCGAACCCCTCATTACCGGCCAGAATGAAGATCTCATCTGCAACAGCTTCGGGCACGGGGTCGATCATGAAAGGGAACTCGACCGGGAACACATACCAGCGTAGCCAGAATTCGTAGTGGATCCGCAAGCGGATGACATCCTTGCGAGCGCCGAGCACTTCACAGCACTTGTCAAATGCCCAGTCTCCAAGGGTCGGTCCAAATACCCACTGCGCCGCAGTGACATACACCTCGGTTGGAAGCTTTTTCGCGAACAAGGCCTCGACGTTGGCCTTGATGATGCGGAAAGCAAGGCGCGCAACCCCATCCTCGAAATCCTCCTCATCAAGCCGGCGCAGCTCATCCTTCCTCAGTTTTCGTCTTTGCGCTCCAGTGTTGGATAGATTATTGAGTGCGGCGAGCCCAAGTTCTTCAGCAAAAGGATATGACTCGACCACAGTTTCGTCAGCCCCCAGAAAATCCACTTGAGCGTCGTCTGCAGCGCCATCAAGATCGAAGGCGTCAAGACCTTCGAAAAGATTGGCGCTATCAAAGCTCTCAAGCCAGTTACGAACATCGCTAGGATCAGAAAGACCGCCAGAATCGTCAGATAGAAGCTCAGATCCGAAGACATCATTTTCTTCCTCGTTGCCCAGTTGCATATCAGTGAATTCGTTCATTGGCCCCACCCTTAAACCGGAACTGTTTGCGTGAATTGGTCTGCGCCGGCTACCCGGGCATGCAGGCGTCTGGTAGGCCTTCTGATGTCCGCACTGGTGGTGACCCTCTCTTCGCCCGGGGCAGCTACATGTGCCCAAATAACCTGGTTTTCACCGGAAACAATTGCGTAGTCAGTGCTGCTCATCGAGCTCAGTTTTTGAATCAGTTTCCCCTCGCTCTGGACCTGTTCCGATTCAGTCGCCAACAGCTGGGAGTAGACCTGTGCCGTCGCATCGGATTGGGGTTTAAAAAGCACCACGTTGCGCGCCCGGCTCAGACAAGCCTCGCGAAGGTCCAAAGACTCACGCCCAAGATCGTCAAGCGACCCAGCCGCAACCCAAACGCTCAATACCTGTTCAGTCTCTGGCGAGAGCAACTGCTCGATGCTGGGGTCATTGCAACCACCAGGATCAGTGAACACCGCCAGCGCAGTGGGATCGGAAGGCTCACCAATCGAACGCGCTACGGCATCCGCCAAATTCGAGATCACAATGCGGCGAAGGTTTGACGCAGCTCGGCCTCGGCCAATGTAGGGAATTGCGAGATACACGATCTTCCGCGTTACCAGAGCCCCATGTAGCACCACGTCTGGGTGATAGCTGTTGAACACTTCACCCGCTCTACCGGCGCCGAGCATGCACAAGCTCCCAGCGAGCCCCGAGAAGCTTCCTTTCAGCTTTTCCACACAGATATCACCGGCTGCGTCCTGGAAAGCTTTGCAGGCCTGCTGAAGGGCTCCCAGCTGAACTGAATGGGGGAATGCCGAGGCCATATACTCCTCCAGCGCTTCGATAGCGTCTGGCTTCATCACGAACATGCCGAGATCAAGGTACGAGTAGGGCAGGCCAGCAAGCTGCAGCGAGGACACAATCGCTCGAACGAGCGCTGCACTTGGAGCTGAACTGTATGCGCCCGTCGCGTCCTTATCCGCGAGGAAATTCAAGACATGGCTGGCAACCTTGGTTGGAGCAGTGTGCAGCACCGGATTGTAGGTGTGGCTCAACGCCGGACTGCTAGGGTTTACGATGAGTAGATCGGCACCCCGGCCAACGGCTGTGCTGGCGCTGATCATGGTTGCCAGCAGTGATTCGTCGATCGACGCCCCAACCACGAAGACGGCAGCGCCGGCAGTAATTCGACTCCGAATCACCGCCCTGATCAGTTGCCCCTGACCTTCGGAATGTTCATCGAGCACAAGGGTATGCCCGGGCACAACATCACCGCCCTTTGACGTGAGGCTATTCATCTCTCAACTGCTCCTGTGGTTTTTTCCGCCCGCCAGTGGGCAGACCGCTGCCACCGAGGTACTTGTCGCTGTTCTTGAAGAAATCTGCGCCCTTCACGGGCGCCCTGCGGAAGTGATTAATTCGGATGGGGCCGATTTCCTTCTGCAGCTTCCGGTCGATGCTGATCATCGGTACCCGAACGTTGAAGATCTGATCGCCGCCGTACTGGATGATGCATTCGCCCTTGCCGAGCGCTTTGAGGTCATCCGGCGAGACTTTGTATTCCTCTTGCTCACGCTCGCCGATCGACATGCCCGCGGCGGCCCCGGTGCCACCCTCTGGTGCCACATTGAGAAGCGGCGTGCTGCTGCTCTCATTCTGTGTGCCACTCAATGACTTCGTGACGCCGATCTTCATACCGATCAGGTCTGCACACTCGACGGCTGTCGCCTGAGTACCGATCTTGAAAAAGATCTTGGTCCAGGTGTTACCGATGACCATCTCTTTGAAGTCAGGGGAAACCACATCCAGGTTGGCCAAGGTCTGGGCGGCAGGGAACAGCGCCATCTGTGCGCTTCGCCCCTGCTCGAAGGGACGAGCCAAGGATTGAACAGCGTAGCTACCCAGCTCATCCATGAAATTGAAATGCGGGGGGTTAGGGCGCTCTTCTTCTGGCAGCGCCTGGATCCATGAGATGGCCGTCCGCATGTCACCGAGGAACATTTTGCCGAAGTTGGCGGCAGCTTCGTTTTTACCCATCGTTGGGAGCGCGACATAGATGATCTTCTTCGCCCGAATAGCTTCGAACAGATCGATCTCCGGGGCATAGGTGTTCATCACATCACCGAATTTTCCCGTACCGAACATGTACATCCGGCCGCCAAGACCACCGAAGGTCTCCTTCATCCGCTTGATGTCGACCATGTTCTCCATGCCCGGCTTTCCACCAACCTTGTACTGCTCAAGGAACAGGGAAAGGTTTTTGGTGGCTGGGTTGTGTGGCTGGGACTTCTTCAGCAGTGTTTCCAGCTCCTCGATCGCTTTGTGGTTCATCAACAGGATGGTGAAGTCGATGAAGTTGTAGGCGAGGCCTGCAGCTTGCATTGCCGCTACGAGGGTAGTGATGCCTTGGTTCGCCGACTGTTTGTAGTGGTCAGCGCCAGGGTTATTTTCGGTGGACGGGATGATCGACAGGATGCGAGCGGCGACCTCATCAGGGTCACCACGCAGAATTGGGTTGTAGGTGTTACTGAGCGATGGGTTGCCCGGGTTAAGGATCAAAAGGTCCTGCTCGCGGCCCGCCCAGCAACAGTATTGGTAGATCGTTTGAATGTCGTCCGCGTTCATCTTGCCGTCGATGAACGTCAGACCTCCGCCACGCTGGATCTGCTGGAACATCATCAGCTTACCCAAGACAGTTTTACCGACGCCCGACTGGCCCAGGATAAAACCATGTCGCATGAAGTCTTCATCAGGGACACGTACAGGCTGGCCTGTGTCAGTGGTGAAGCCAAGCAGCAAGCCATCACCGTTCGCCAGGTCGGTAGCCGAACGGATATTGATCTTCGACTCAAGGAGGAGCTGGTTTTTCCAGAAATCAAAGACACGGTTGCCCATGTATGCCGCACCCGCAGCGCCCATGGCGAGGGCGAGGGTGGCCGGCACTGAGCTGAAGAAAGGCGATGTCAAAAGACCTCCAGCACCGATCGAGCTCAGTGCCAGAGTGTCTTTGAAGCCGCCAATTTTCGAGCGAAGTATCTGATCCATACTCATGGAGGTGAGCCTTTAGCTACGCACAAAAAAAACCCGGGCGCCGTGAGGCACTCGGGTTGTGGGGGTTAGAGAAACACGCTCGACTTATCAGTCTGCGCATTGGCTTGGTCATGCTCATCTGCTGGTAAGCGCAACAGTGGCGATTGCAAGAGCGTTTGGATTTCCATCTGCGACAGGAGCTTGTCCTGCGCGATGACTTCCCGCGTACCACGAACGTCTTTCACGGTCTGACCCGTTTGTTCAATATGTGTCAGTTGGTCCTTGTACTTCTGATACCGAGTCTTCTCGGGAGGTTGCGAAGTTGCCTGCTCCTGGGTGTCCGACTGGCCAGCCCCGTCCGGGGTGGTCGTACCTGCAGTTGCATCGCTTGCCTGTCCTTGCTGCTTGTCCGCCCGCAGGCCTTCGACGTATTTCGAGTCATCAAACTTGCCAGTGAAGACATCAGCACTGAAGCCGAGCAACGACAGGCATTTCGAGGTCGCGTCCGTAAAGCTCTTCTTGGCGTGGTCCTCATCACTAGAGATGATTCCGAAGGCATCTCGGGTGATGTAGACGGTCGCTCCGAACTGCTTCACTGAGCCGCGGAAACCGTGCTGCAGATACCACAGCTCTACGTAGACTTTGTGAATGACCTCTTTGCCAACTACTTGGCCATCCACTACGAACGGCTTCCCGTCGATGTACGCTTCGCTGATCAGCTCGACACCCCAGCCAAGACCAATCGGCCCGAAGGCCTCAGTGGCACGTTTGACCTGGTAGATGGGTGCAATCGCGGTCCCTTGGAACCCCCCCTTGTTGAATGACTTGGTCTCATCAGGGTCGGTTACCTCTACCTTTTTCCACACCTCCAGGCCGATAGAAGCCGCGGCTTGGCCCTGGCCGACCCACAGCGAATCGCCGTTGGCCTGACTTTGGTGGGATGCTGCTTCTGTTCTGGTTTGCATTTTTGACTCCTACGACTCTGCAAAGAGGGAATACCTAATGCAGAGGTATGAAGCACAGCTGCTGATAAGGTGGGGCGGGTTAGACGTCTAACGCATCAAAAGCGATTGCAATACGTAACACGTCACTATATTTTAGGCGCCACAACAGACTGTTGCAACAAAAAGCATCCTGACTGTATTATCGCTACGTGTTATTTCGCAATCAAAACCAACGAGTATCCTATGAACACCTTGAACAGAGCCATTCTGCTTGCATCGCTTGCGCTCTCAGCAAGCACCGCAGGTGCCGTTGATGTGCGACAGGTAGTGGTTCCCGATAGCTACGGCGTTGCGATTGAACCCGCGCATGCAGGTCACGCGCTCGTTGAATCTATTCGTGACACCCAGCAGAAAGCCGAACGCCCAATCTGGACCGTGACTGAGCCAGCTAAGCCTCGCGCTCTGATGCCGGCAGAAGAGGCTCTGCTCGATGCAGAGGATGCAAGGATCGCCGAGGAAGCACGTCACACACGGACCACGCTCTATTTCGACTTCGACAAAACCAAACCAACCGGTTGGTGGCCGCTGACAAACGTGATCGCTGACGCTCTCCGCATCGGTAGCACCATTACCCTGATCGGTTATGCGGACGAAGTGGGTGAGGCGATTTACAACCAGCACCTGTCCGAGAGCCGGGCAATCGAAGCTGCGCGCTACCTGATCCGGCAAGGTGTTAAGAAGCAAAGCATCAAGGTTTACGGCCGGGGCAAGCGCGACCCAGTTTCGAATTCCGACAGTTCGTTGAACCGTCGGGTTGAGGTCGACATCGTGAAAGCTGCGGAGAAGTCTCTGTGAAAGAGATCGATATCCCGCGCTACGTAGACAGCCAGACGCAATTACTCTTCTGGGAGATCGATGAAGCGGTGATCTTCATTGGCTGCCTGGGCGCAGGCATCGCGCTAGGGGGCTGGGCAACGATCGCTTCCCTCGCTGGCGGCTGGTATGCAGTGAAGCGGTTCAAGCGGTTCAAAAGCGGTGCGCTGGATGGTGTTCTTCGCCACCTTTGCTACTGGGCAGGCGTTATGCCGCTGAACAAGCACTACGACGATTCCTTGAAGCGCGACTACTTCTACTAATGCTTTAACATGCTTTTATTCGTACGCGTTATGTATCAAGTAACGCACAGGGGCCGCAATGAAAATCAAGTCCATGCAGAAAACGATGGAGGGGCTGAAAAGTCTCACCAGCTTCCTGATCTTGTCGAACGTAGGCCTTTCGGTAGCAGTTGCGCTGCTTTCCATCAACCAAATGGGGCAGCACGAAACAACCCGCTTAGTTCCACCAACCCTGGACAAGGCGGTGAAAGTGGGCTGGAACAACGCGGACGACGAGTACCTCAAGTCCTTTGGCCTCTATGCCTCAACGCTGATGGGCAACGTCACGCCGAAGAACGTGAACTTCATCGCCGACTCCGTGAGCGCCTTCGTTGATCCGAAGATCTACGCGGACGTTCGCAAGCAGATGTTTGTGCTGGCCAACGATCCCGTATTCGCAACGAATGCCGGCTCCGTGTCCTGGACCCCCACGGACATCAGCTACGAGAAGGACACGAAGAAGGTCTTCATTCTCGGCTCGATGGAAACGCGCAGCGCAGTTGGCAGGCCGAAGCAGGACTACCAGGTGGTCGAGTACGTCATCGAGATGCGCGCAGGCCGCCCATGGATTGAGGGCTTTAACCACTATCCGGGCAACAACCCCAAAACACTCAAGTGGCTTCAGTCTCACCCACCTAAGCCAGCAGAACCTACCAAGGAGGCGCTTCAGTGAAACGCTCAGCCATTGCTTTAGTCGTGCTGGCCACCATCCATGCATCCATCTCATGGGCTGATGGGATGGCGGAAGTCAAGCTACCGCCTGTTCCTACAGCCGCAAAACGTGTCAAACCTGTCGAAGCGCAGCCACTTCCAGGCTTGGGCGTGATGCCCGGTGCCGACTCAGATTCGCGCACCCAGGTTGTTCGCGTGAGCTCAGACCGGAACGAAGTTATCTACGTTTCGAACATCTTGCCGAACCGTATTTCCACACCGTTCGCTTTACCTAAAGCTGTAGACCAACAACCTGACGATTTGGATATCTCCCAGATCGGCCAATCTCTTTATGCGACGATGAAAACCAAGGATAAGCCAGTCGCACTTTACGTGACCGGCTCCAATCCAAATGACCCAGTTATTTCCTTGACCCTGATTCCAAAGGAACTTCCGCAGCAGACGATTACGTTGCAGCTGGACAAGCCAATGGCAGAGCCTGGTGGTCATGGGTCTGAAAACCACGCTCCCGACAGCAACAATTACACCGACACTATCCGCTATGTGCTCCGTGAAGCAGCCCTCGGAAAAACCCCTGAAGGTTTCAGCGAAGGTTTGCTGCCGGCATCGGCAGCTAACATCGGCAATGTAATTGCTTACCCGAAAGTCCGCTACTCCGGGCCAGAATACGATATCTATCGTTATAGTCTGCAAGGAACCTCTAAAACTGACGTTGACCTTGACGAGGGCACTTTCTACAGCGAAGGCGTCCGGGCCGTTTCATTCTTCCCAACCGCCACTCTTCGTGCCGGCATGACCACTGACGTATTCATCGTCTCTGATAAGTCGGCAACGAGGAACTAAACATGGCGATTAATGACCAGTTGAAGGAAAAGTGGAACGAACTCAGTCCGCGTATGCGAACCATCGTCGCCATTGCCGGCCTTTTCAGTTTTCTGATGATTGTCGGCACGGTAATTGTCGGCAACGACAAACCTAAGGCCAACACGAAAGCCAGCACGACGTCCGATACAAAACTGCTGTTGCCTCGCGGGGATAACAATACTCCCGAGCAACTCATGGCTTTGATGGCTGCACAGAACAAACGGCTCGATGAGTTCGGCAGATCGATCAAGCAGATGGATCAGGATCGCAGGGATGATCGGCTACGTGCACTCGAAGAACAGCAGCGTATGCAGAAACCAGACCCAGTGACTCAGGACACGCTTCGCGAGCTGAAGCGCGTGAGTGATCGACTGGAAAAGCTGGAGCAGGGCAAGACTAGTGCAGCTCCAGCTCTGAATGGCGCATTGCCTGGTTATGAAAGTGCCACTGGCACTGCTGAAGCCGTGCAGGAGGCGAAGCCGAAAGTAGCAACTCTGCGAATCACCGGTGGCACGCAAACTACACGTAGCGAGGCCCCAAAGCAGGCAGAGAAGCCAACTCCAGCAATGCCTGCCGGCTCGTTCTTCGAAGCGGTGCTGCTGAACGGTATGGATGCTCCGACCAGTTCCACGACGCAGAAGAACCCTGTGCCAACAACTATGCGCATCAAGTCTGACGCAGTGCTTCCTAACAAGTACAACGTCGACGTCAAAGAATGCTTTGCGCTGGCTTCAGGCTACGGCGTTCTCTCCAGCGAACGCGCCATGCTCCGGACCGAAACGTTCTCCTGCGTACGCAAGGACGGCAAGATCATTGAAGGAAAGATGGAAGGTTACATCGTTGGCGAAGACGGGCGTGTAGGTATGCGTGGCCGTCTCGTATCGAAGCAGGGCCAAATGATTGCCAAGACTTTGGTCGCCGGCGGCCTCTCCGGCCTGGCTCAAGGTATGACCCCGCAAACAATCCCTCAATTGAGCCTGAGTGATAGCAGCACGACTCAAACACAAAGCGCTGACGCTTCGACCATTCTGCAAACTGGTGTTGCTAAAGGCTTCTCTACTTCCGCGAACGAGATCGCCAAATTCTATATGGAGATGGCTCGCGAAATGACACCGGTTGTTGAAATCGACGCCGGCCGAAAAGTTACGGTCATGCTGGTGAAAGGGATCGAACTGAAATGATGAAAGGTAATCATATGAAACGTTCAGCATTAGCCGCAGCGCTGTTGCCTATTGCTCTTCTGAGTGGCTGTTCGTCCTGGCTGAATACCGCCGGTGAAGACGAGTTCTCGTGCCCAGGCATGCCGCAAGGCATCATCTGTAAGTCGCCAATGGCTGTTTACAAGTCTACTGAACAAAGTCCCGCGCTGACAGACAGCGATATGCCAATTGGTCAAAAGGCACCGAGCGTAAAGTACGGTGACAATATGGGAAAGACTGCCGGCTCTGAGCATAACCTCAAGGTGTCGAACGGTGTGCCAGGGCCAGTTGTTGCAGATCTTGCCCGTCCGGTTCGAGTTCCGGCCCAGGTTATGCGGATCTGGATCGCTCCCTGGATCGACAGTAAAGACGATTTGCACTTTCCGTCCTATCTCTTCACCGAGATCCAGCCACGCACCTGGTCGTTTGGTAAGTCCGAATATTCCGGCCAAGGCATGGTGGTTCCACATCTTGAGTTAACCGCTGTACCACCAGTTAACGTTCCAGCCCCTAAACCGGAAAACGTTGCTGCAGAACCAACCAATTACGGACCGCAAGTTTCGTCGTCCGCAATCCCATCCACAACTGACATCAATCTGAACTGATAACACTGGGAGCTACACAATGACCGCACAAATCGCACAAATCGAGACCACCGCAGTAGCAGCTGCTCCATTCAAGAAAATCGACAAGCGTGCACTGCTGAGCATGGCTGTTATCGGCCTGGCTGTGGCCGCCGACGTGACCGCAGGCGCCGACTCCACCTTCAACGAGATCGTTACCAGTCTCGACGGCTGGATGACCGGCTCCCTCGGTAAGGTCTTTGCTCTCGGCGCTCTGGGTACCGGCCTGGCAATCGGCGTGGTCAAGCAATCGGTCATGGCCGTTGTGACCGGGGTAGCTGTAGCGCTCTCCGCAAGCGTTGGCCCAGGCGTGCTGACGAACATCTTCACCGCAACGCTGTAACGCCCCTCAAGGCGCACTAGGTCGCTAGTGCGCCTTTTTCAACTGGCTCTGCCTGCGGGTTGCCCTCCAGGCCTTCCAAGCCTACTCAACCACCAATTATGGCGAACAGTGAAATGGCAGCCTCGAAAGCGACGCTCAAAGGGGACAGAAAATCTACCCCTCAAGAAAAACTCAATGTTCGGGCGATTGATCCCGACTCCAAAATCTTCTTTTGCTCCGACGGTAATGAACATTATCTCGGGGCATGTTTTGTTTCCGACGCCCTGACAGGCGCCAGCGCTTCGACTGTTGACAAGCTCCAGTCTGCTCTGAGCATGAGCTTTGCTCCAGGCACCTACATTCAGATTGCGATGCTTGAGAGCCCCGATGTCGGCGAATACATCGATGCATATCTGAACAGCAAACCTGCGCTCAACCCGATCCTCAAGGCACTCTCACGCCAGCATGCGAATCTGATTAGTGGCGGAGTCGATGTCCCGCTGGTCCAGCGCAGCGGTGTGATGCTCAACCGTCAGCGCATTATCGTTACGGTCAAATTCCCGTGCCGTAACGATCGCCCAGACGATGCTGACATCGCGGCCACGAAAGAATCGGCCGACCGGGTCACAGAGGCTCTCAAGGCAGCGTCGCTTAACCTGTTCCAGCTCGATGCTGTAGGTTATCTGGTGCTCATGCGGATCCTCACAAACCTGTGGGACTCTCCCCGGTCACACTACGACGAAGAGCAACTGATCAAGGATCAGATCTATTACCCAGGCGACTCCATCAATTACGATGATCCGTCGACCATCAATTTCAATGACGGCACTCACTACGCGAAAGCGCTGAGCGTTAAACACTTCCCGCAGCGCACCAGCCTCGCGATCATGAACCACATGATCGGCGATCCCAACGGACTCTCGAACCAGATCACCGAGCCGTACTACATGGTGTTGACCATCCACTATCCGGATCAGGTCGTGAAGAAGGACGAAGTCAAGCAAACGTCCTCAATCATCAACCACCAGGTCTTTGGGCCGACAGCACACCTGATACCCATCCTCAGCTACAAGAAAAAAGGTATCGACACTCTAATCCACGAGATCGACGGCAAAGGCGCGATCATCGTTGAGGTGAACTTCACGATTTTCCTCTTCTCGCGTGACAAGCAGCGCCTGAACAAGCTGTCCGCGGGCCTGCAGGCCTACTACACGTCTCTGGCTTTCGAGCTCCGGGAAGACCGGCGCATTTTGGAAGCTCTCTGGAACAACCTGCTGCCTCTGAATACAACAAAGGAAGGGGTCAAGAACCTCTATCGTTTCCACACGATGGCAGTGCGACATGCCTGCCAGTTCCTCCCGATACTCGGTGAGTGGACTGGCAGCGGAATGGCCGGCGCAATGCTCATGCTCACCCGCCGCGGCCAGCCGGCTCTGGTTGATCTGTATGAATCGAACACCAACTACAGCGGGATCATTTTTGCTGAGGCTGGTGCTGGCAAGTCGTTCTTCACACAAAAAATCGCCGCGGATTACCTCGCTGCTGGCGCCAAGCTGTGGGTGATTGACGCCGGCCGAAGTTACCTCAAGCTGTGCAAGATGGTTGGCGGTGAATTCATCGAGTTCAAGCCTGACTCGGATGTGTGTCTGAACCCCTTCACGCACGTTGAAGACCTGCACGAAGAAATGGATATCCTCAAAGCCACCATCGCCAAGATGGCCGCCCCCGAGGACACGCTTGACGACTACCAGCTGTCCCGAGTTGAACAGGCCATCACCAGTACCTGGGAGAAGTTCGGCAACCGCGCAAACATTACCACCGTCGCTGATTGGTTCATCAACCAGTCAGACGACCCAGAGTGCCTGCGACTGGGGCGCCAGCTGTTCCCGTTCGCCGGCGGCCAATACACCAAGTGGTTCGATGGCGAGAACAACCTGGATATGAGCAATGCGTTCATCTGCATGGAGCTGAGCGACCTGAAAGGGCGCCCAGCGCTTCAACAGGTGGTGTTGCTGCAGCTGATCTCGCGTATCAACCATGACATGTACAAAGCTCAACTGGGCGAGCGGGGCCGGAAAAAAATCCTGATTGTCGATGAGGCCTGGGAGATGCTCGACGACCCAATGATGGCCAAGGCAATGGTCGCCGCATACCGTAAAGCGCGGAAAGAAGACGGGGCGGTGCTGGTGGTCACGCAGGCTATCGGCGATGTCTATGCGTCGAAAAACACCGAGGCTATCGCCGCAAACTCGGCCTGGCAGTTCATCCTGCAGCAAAAATCTGAGTCGATTGACTCTGCTATCGACAGCAAGCAGTTCAAGATCGAACCTTACGGGGCTCACATGCTGAAGACGGTGCACACCATGCCCGGCAAGTACAGCGAGATCATGGTCAAGCGTAGCGAAACCGACTGGGGCATCGTGCGCCTTGTTGTAGATGAATTCCACAACGTGACGTTCTCCTCGAAAGGCGCAGCTCGTAACGAGATCCTCGACGATCTTGACCGTGGCATTGATGCGGTAGAGGCCGTCAATAACTTCATGGCTCGCCAGAGCTCAGCAGCCTAGTAGGCAGCAGATAACGCCTGCTCACAGCCCGGTCATCAGCCGGGCTTTTTGTTGTCTTAAACAATACTGCTGTCGTAATGCTACGTGTTATGCTTCCACGAACAACTGCGCGCTGAGCGCTGCCTCTTTACATCGCTACTAGGAAACGCCGAGATGACTGATACCGCGGACAGCCAACAACAACCCGGGGAACAAATCCGCCCTGATGACGACCAGGTGAGGACGAAGCCAGCGAGTGTTAGTAAAACCCAGCAATCACCTGGTGGTGTTTCCTTTCTGACATGCGCCGTCGTGGCTCTCGCTGTATCCGGCTTTACCAGCTTTATGGCCTATCACTACGCCGGACAGAACATCAACTCTGGCGCCCAGGTAGTGCTGGTGGACGGCACAAAACTCGCCAATGCGCAGATGAAGCGAACGCTCGATAAGGCCGGAATGAGCCCCGAGCAAGCGCAGGCAGACGGTCTCACATTTGTGACTGACCTTCAGAATGTGCTGAAGGCATACACCGATTCAGGGGTACTGGTCATCAACTCCTCGGTAGCCCTCAATGCCCCTGCAGGGTTGAACGTAACCGATCAGGTTGCCCAACACCTCGGCCTTGAGCTGGAGTGATCTCATGCGCGCTAAAGCACTGGCGACTCGACTAGTCTCCCCATTCAAAACCTTGCGAACGGACAAACCACGTCTCCGCTTTCTCCGAAATTCGATCCTTGGTATCGCAGCAGCTTTCATCGTCGCTATTGCAGCGGTTACGACATTTCGCCAGGACTACCGGATTGGCGTTGACCTTGCGTCAGTCCGCTGCTTGCCCTGGCGCCTTTACATGATCACTTACGGCCGGCCTGCTGACCTGAAGCGTGGCGATTTTGTAGCGTTCGTGCCAAAGGATGGCCTTATGGGCGAACACTTTGAAGGGAAGACCGTCGGAAAAATGGTTGCTGGACTCCCGGGCGATAAACTGGTCGTGAAGAATAACGTCGCTTACATCGGTGATCGCTTGATCGGTGAGCTGGACCTCATCGAGAAACTGGGCAAAAAGCCTGGCGATTTGGATCGAGTCATGACGGTGCCGGCGGGCAAGATTCTTGTCATCGGAACAGAGCCTCGGAGCTACGACGGTCGTTACTGGGGCTTTCTTGATGAGAAGCTGATCATTGGCAGGGTAGGGCCCATCATCTGATGAAAGCCTCATTCAAACGATTTAATAGTATGCGTACGCGTTATGCATTGACTAAATGCTTGTTGGTATTCGCTGCTGCATCTCTCGCCGTTTTACCAGGTGCTGCCTCTGCTGAATCCGACAGTGGCTCTCCAAGGTTCATCGAACGCAAGGCAGAAGGCTGGTTCTTCTACAAAGACCCTAAAGAGAATCCACCGCCTCCGCCGCTGATCCGTCAAGAACCCAAAGCTCCCGTAGGAAAGCCTGCCTCCGAAGAGCCCAAGATTCAGCCGTTCTCTGTTTCGTGGTTACGGGAAAACATGCCGAAACTGCTGGATGCCGCGATCGACGATCCTAGCAAGGAAAACGTTGAGGCTTACCTATATGCGCAACGCGTTGCCATGGACAAGTCACAGCGCTATGCAGAGATGACAACCCGAGTTGTGGCCGCCGACCCATTTTTGGATGAAAACAACCGCGTCCCTATCGCGACCTACACGAAACCGTTCTTCCTGCGCAACGCTCAGGCTGGTGTAACCGAAGCACTAAAGCATGTTGCGACCGTTGGCGGTTTGTGGGTTTTCTTCGATTCGAAGTGTGAGTTCTGCCGACCTCAAGTTAATACCGTTCAAAAGCTGGCCCAGGAATACGGATTTGTCACGAAATTTATTTCCATGGATGGCAAGCCACTCCCGAATGTGACTGAATTCGAGAGAAACTCCGGGCAAGCTAGCATCCTGAACCTTCGTATTACACCAACTACTGTTCTTGTTGTTCCGCCGAATAATTACTACATCGTATCGCAAGGGATGATGGCCCAAGATCAGCTTGCAGAGCGGATCATCATTGCAGCTGATAGCAACAATTTACTACCCAAAGACATTGCTCAGAAGATCAATTCCTATGACCGAGGCGTCTTGACTAATGAAGACACTCAACAGGGTGCAAGTGAAGATCCAAAGCAATGGGTTAAATACCTGAAGGACAAACTGGAAGGCCGCTACGAGGGGGGCAGCAATAATGCGGAATAAATTTAAGCAGCTGGTTTCGTTACTACTTGTGGCGACGCTTAGCATGGTTTCAATACCAGCGTCAGCAGGGCTGGCTGACGCATTAGACGGTATGTTCATGTCGAACAGCACCAGCGCTGGGGCTTTCTCCAGCCAGAGCCGGGGGGGTATGGTCGGCGGTGGCGCAGCCCTCCGAAGTCCAGTTCGAAACATTAACCTAGTCGCGTTCGATCCACCCCGATTCTCCGCCGGCTGTGGCGGGATTGATATGTTTGCGGGGTCATTTTCGTTCATTAACGCCGACGCCCTGGTTGCACTTTTCCGTCAGATTGCCGCTAACGCTGTTGGCGTGGCGTTCAAAGCTGCCATCGACGCGATCAACCCGGCGCTAGGCAAGCTAATGCAGGATTTCCAGAATAAACTGCAAGCCCTGAACCAGATGATGAAGAACACCTGCGCAGTCGCTAACTCGATTGTTAAGTCGTTCACAGATCCGTCAGCTCGAAAAGAGATGGTGGATCAAG
Source organism: Pseudomonas sp. C5pp (assembly GCF_000814065.1). Taxonomy (NCBI): domain Bacteria; kingdom Pseudomonadati; phylum Pseudomonadota; class Gammaproteobacteria; order Pseudomonadales; family Pseudomonadaceae; genus Pseudomonas; species Pseudomonas sp. C5pp. Next base: position 50,703 of record NZ_JWLN01000017.1, read on the forward strand.
CATCGACGGCAGCATCTGCTGCAACCGGTTCTTTCTCTGATCTGTTTGCTGGATTGTCGGATCTATTCAGCTCTCCGAACAGCAGTTCTGACAAAGGTACGAATAACGGAAGTTGCGAAGAGTGCGGCAATCCTGTTTGGAAGGCACTTACAGACACCTCTTCCGGCCAATACCTAGGTAATCCTGATAGTGGAGAGGCCGATAGCAACCTCGCTAACGAAGTTGTGATGAGTATGATTGGCGCAGTTGTAATGACTGCCCCAGACAGCTCCTCGAAAAACTCTGATGGTTCTGAGAAGCCTAAAGTTGGACAGATCTATAGCCCCACTTTGACGTTGATGAACTTCAAAAATGGCTCAAGCACCAACAGCACCCCGCTCAAAATACTGCACTGCAACAACGGGTACGAGCGCACCAAGTGCACGAGCATTAACCCCAACAAAACTCTGAGCTTTGATGGCACCTTGGGCTACACCAACAAAATGCTCTTCGGTTACGCACAAGGCGCAACTAGTGGCACGGCTAGCACGTCGATCGTAGGAAAGCTTACGAGCTGCACGGGCAGTTCCTGTGGCTTCACCGCAGCTCAGAAGCAGTTCATCGAATCTATCAATACGCCAGCTCTGGCATTGATCAGAAAAGTTCAACAATTCCCGGGGGCTATTCAGGGTGTTGCTGAGCAAATGGCTCCAATTATCGCCAATGAGTTAGCGGTTAAATATGGTGAGGCTGCTTTGTACGCCGCCAATCAGACATTCAACGGAGTCAAGGGCATAAAGCCAGACTTTGTAGATCAAAACATTAACAAACTAACTCAAGAACTGGCAGCAATCAGGTCTGAACATGCGAACTTCCAACCTAAAATTGTTGCCACTGAGCAATATATCAACATGATCCTTACCAGCAACCCAGCCATCTTCGTCAAGCCGGGCCTCTAGGAAATATTATGGACTTCACTGTATATGTACTGGGTGATGTTTCTACCTTTTATAACACGCTCAACAGCGTAGCAATGGTATTCAACGCCAAAGGCTTCATGACTGGCGTATACTTGGTAGGAGGCTTCATTGCATTGATCTCTGGGATTATGTTCGTAATCCAGAAGGGTGCCTCGGAACAGTTCATACCGGCAAACGGTCCTGTTGGGGGGCTCTTTGGTTTTGCCATGATGGTTGCTTGCTGCACCATCACAGCCGATGTGAAAATTGAAGACATTTACACTGGGACGGTTAACAAAGTTGACAACGTTCCGCTAGTCATAGCGGCACCAGCCAGCCTATTCACAACAACCATGTATGGCCTATTTGAGAAGATCAACACGGCTTATCAAAGTACTTCTGGAAGTTATATGGCTGTTACTCAAAATGGCTTTGTGACCCCATTGAAATTACTGCTCACTCTGCGTAAAGGCGTGGAGAATGTTGATCCGTATCTTGTGGCTAGCCTGAAACAATATGTGATTGACTGCGTTCCTGGATCGACGACTTTCAGCATAGAGGACTTCCAGCAGTCCACGAATATTGTCTCTTACGTGCTAGGCCATTCCCGTGGCTCGGGCCTAACCACCTACTGGGACAATGTGAATATTGGTGGCAAAGCGCTTTCTTGCCCGGAAGCGCAGACAACGCTATCAGCCAAGGTTGACGCGTTCCCATCTTCGGCAAATGCGAAGAAGATGATCAATGCAGGCATGAAGGATAAAAGCCCGTCGGGCAGTGCCTACACACCTGACGATGTAATGGCTGCGATTACCAACCTGGTACCTTCGCTCTGGTCGTCAGCCCAAAGCGCTGACGACTTCATGGTAAACGCACTGTTCTTTAATTCTATCGTGGGAACATATAACTGCCTGGACAGCATTTCCGATCAAAACAGTTTCAACCTTTGCATGACTTCCTTGACTCAGCAAGACGAGCAGTTCCGCTCCGATGCTGCGGCATCTGGTAGTTTCTTTGCCAAAATGATGATGCCGACAATGGTCTTCCTTCAAATCCTTTTCTTCGGATTCGCCCCTATCGTCATCATTTACAGCCTTTTCAAAGGGGCTGGATCTCTGATGATGTATGTAAAATTCTTAGGTTTCGGAATTTGGACAACATCTTGGTTGCCATTTTCCGCAGTCATTCAGATGTACATTCAAAACGATGTCGCTGAAAAGATGGCTGAATTCACCGAGAAAGGCCTCGTTCCAAGCAACCTGAAGGCCGTCTACTACGACGTCCTGGCGACACGACTCGGTACTGCCTCGGACATGCTGGCGGCAACACCGCTAATTTCTGCAGCAATGCTCGGGCTGACAGCCTACGGCATGGTGAGCCTCGCCAGCCGCTGGTCCGGCCGAGACCACAATGACGAGAAATTGCAATCTCCGGATATTCTGAAGAACGGCCCCCACGTCGATGTTGCAAGCCGTAACCAATACCAGTCGGAGCATTCCGGTAGCGTCAAAAACGGGCTATCGCTGAATGGCGCCACCTGGAGCAAAGCAGATCTGAAAAATACGCTCAGTACCTCCACCCAAAGTGCATTCGGCTCCGATCATTCGAAGCGGAGCGAAAGCTCTTCTGCAGTCGAAGCGGCTCTACGGCAAATGTATTCGCATAAATCTGGTGATAGTTGGACGGATCAGCGTATGCAATCGCTTGATCGACAGCACACCAACATCTCCCAACAGGCAATGAAGCTTGGAGATAGCATTGGTCAATCCTTGGGCTTCTCTGGTAAGGAGCTGAGTCAGTTCAGGGAGGCATTCGATGCCAAGGTCGGAATCAGCGGCATTTTCGGAGGTGTTTCTGCCGGTATTCAGAACGCAACTGCTAAGGAAATGACCAAAGCCCAGGCGTCTACGATCGCATCCCAATTTGGTGCGGAGATCTCTAAGAACGAGAGCGACATGTCTGGTTGGAAGGCTGCGGTTGCTAGTACATTCTCTCACAGCACTGGAAGAGAAGCCGCTACGGAAAACGCGCTGGGTCGCCGCCTCAGTGCAACCACCGCCGATACCCAGTCGTCTTTCAATCGCTTCCAACAAGCTACCTCGGCGGAAGCTGGCGTTTCTGCAAATGTGCAGATCAGTGAGGAGACCACAGGCGGGAATCTCACGCGGTCCCCGCAGGGCATGCAGGCCCTCAACCAGGCTATCGCCGGGCTTAGTGATTCGCAGCGCAGTGCGTTCAACCAGAAATTCCCCGAGCTGGAAACACGCTATGCCCAAAATTCCACGGGAATGGTAGGTGCACGTGAGTCCGCTCAACTGTGGGCTCTCAAGTCGATCGGCGCTGAAACTGAATTCGCGAATGTCATTTCGGCTATGACGGGCAACGTTGTGGGTGGTCCAACCGAAGGAGATGCTGGAAAATTCAAAGGCGTAGGTGGAAAAGCAGCCCAGGTCAGTGACAACCCAGCCGGTCCGGTCTCTCGTGCGAACATCGGCAACCCGTCGATGAATGTTCCTGGAGTCAATCCAGATCAGATCGGACCTACAGGCGCTCCGCAGCAAAGCGAACTCAGAGAGGTATCGTCGGGAATGGATCCATACCGCTCTTACGAAGACCGCGAGACATATGTTTCGTCCCAACTGCCGAGTAGCCATGCCAAATCGCAGGAGCAGATGCGGGCAGGTAAAACGGCAATTGAAAATTCTGACCCTACGATTAGCCCGGAACAGATTCGCGACACAATGTCGACGAAACCTATCACTAACACAATGGTGGGCGTTGGCCAGGCAGAGCAACAATGGGAACAAGAGAACCCTAAAACTGCGATGGCCGTGACGGCTGCTACGATGCTTGTCCCCGGCGCAGGGTGGGGAGGCGCAGCCCTCAAAGGTGTGCAAGCTGGAAGGGCCGCTATGGCTGCGCGAGGGGCGGCAACTGCTCTCAAGACCGCAGAGGCTGGTACTGAGGTTGCGCAGGCAGCACGCGTTGTCAACGCCGCCGGCCACGAAGTACCAGCTTTGCTCCGTGGCCAAGGTCAAGCTTCGCGTGTTGTGAACGCCGAGCATGTGGCAGAGGCGGCAAAAACCGCAAAAGACGCCACGACGGCCGCGCGCACAGCGGGTCGTGAATTTACCGGCGCTACTAAGCTTGCTGGGAACGTATCAGTGGTTCCGGGCATGATGATCGCTTCCGACCAGATGGCAGATAGCTACAACGCTGATGTGGCCGCCAACGGCAAGCCCGAGCGTTATGAGCCTGGTTCGAGCGTGCGCTCAGTGCTTCAAAGCGAAGCTGCTCCGGCACAGAGTGGTCAGCCTCTTGTAGCTCCAATGCCGGCGCCAGCTGATGCTCTCGCTCCTTTAGGTGGTCATGCAGGCAACTTGATGGCTGCTCCCGGCGAAAATGGGCAATCCCCAGCGCTAGGTCAGCCCCTTGTCACACCGATGAACACGAACGCTGAAGCTGGTGACCTGATGACAGGGTCTGGAGGGGGTTTAATGACCGCCGGGCCTCAATCGCCGGCTAGCGCCGGTCTTTCAGCAGGAGAACCTCAACAAGCAGCCTCAGAAAGTGGTCAAGGTAGCCCATATGGCGAGGGCATGATGGGGGCAGCGGATGCGTACCAGTCCCCGTTCTCCGGCGGAGAGAAGCCAGCGCCAGCTACACGAGTAATGACGTTGCAGAACACTGTTGTGGGCCCGGAGGACAAGGGTGACGGGGACGCCAAGCCGCCAACGACAAGAGGAGGCAGTCACTAACCATAGGTACTGAATAAAGCCCGACATAGTCGGGCTTTTTCGTACCATGCCGGTGTGCAACCTTCACCTCTGCCATCTCCTACAACGCTAACCAGGCATTCCGCTGAATCTTTGACGAGTGCCGCGGGGGCCTGGAGCAATAGCATGGCGGTCTAACCAGGTCGCAGCTTGCTCTACAAATGCAAAACCCCCGTCAGTACGGGGGTTAGGCGTATTCACAAGCTTTAACGGACAAACCAGACACCCGGTATTAACGCTCTTGCATCACCTTAGAAATCATACCGTTGGCCAGGTTCATATAGAGTGCACTATCGCCTGAGACGTCGTCAGGCGTGATCACATACTTACCGCTGATCACCATGGACGGTGTGGCGTCGACGCCATATGTGAGGAGCTTGGCAAATGCTCTCTCCAGTCTTTGTTGCGTGACGTTATGCCAGGCCTCATTGAAACCCTGGACGTCTGCCATCGCTACCGCTCTCGACCACGTGCCAGGGTCCTCCATTGTCATGCCGTTTTGCTGGATCAGCGTATAGGCCGCTGACATGAATGCAGCAAGTCGGCTCGGATCTGCATCCTGGACAGCGAAGAATGCACGAGCTGCGATGTAGTTCCCTTTGTCGGGAACCGCTACAGGAAGGAACTCAGCTGACCAGCCGGGCGGCAACGTTTTCGCCCAGCGTGAGAAGGTCTGGTCGTATGAAGCGCAGACAGGGCATGCGAACGAGAAGAACACCACTACCTTGTGACTGTCTTCTGCCTGAGCCGAAACCTCCCTATACGGCAGTGATGGCTGCGACTCCTGCGCTATCGAGAGGACTGGAGTGGCCAGTAGGGCTGCCATAGCCATCTGCGCTATAAACTTCTTCATATAACCGTTCCTTGCTGATCAGGTTCTGCTCGATGAGCATGTCGAAAATCGATTCTTGATTACGCTCGGCACGCCACAACTCAACAGTTTCCTTCAGTGCTTTGAAGTTAATTTCTCGGGCGGCGGCTAGGTCGTTCAAAAACTCGACAGCACCCTCGGTGAAGCCAAGCGCATTTACTACGTCATCTTGTGAGGCAAACTTCAGATCGATGAGGGCTTGCCCGAACTTTTTCACCTTTCCTTCAATAGTGCAGCGGAGTTGCAGCTCCGCTGCCTGATTCGCTTGAGTAAAGGTGATTATGCCTTGCGCAATCAGAACATCGCCGATGCGTCTGACTGTCGGTTTGACTGAGTCGTCTTTAATCAGGGTCCGCACCCGTGACATAGTGGTCACGCCATCAGTCACCATCCGCACGGCGGATTGGCCTAACGTGTCGAATTGGTTTTGTCGCGCAGCAGCGTTAAGGACTGTCATCTCGCTACCGCCACTGACTATGGCTGAGCGAACTTGCTTGTCCGATCTGATAAGTTCAATAATTGGGCATTTACCGGAGAATGCTTCTTTCGATGCCGCTATTGGTACGTATCCAGTCACTGCTGGTAGCCCATTTTTCTTCAGCCACATACGCTCAACATCATTTATGGGCGCCCACTCATGTTCTACATCCGCCCGCAAAGTTGGGACCAGTCTTTGCGCAATCACGCCAATTAGAACGGAAGCTAGCGTCTGGGCGTCGACACCCAGATCAATGATCCGCGGGACAGCTTGAGCGGCGCTGTTGGAGTGCAAGGTAGCGAATACCAGGTGACCAGTGTTCGCAGCCTGAATGGCAATCTGTGCGGTTTCCTGGTCACGGATCTCACCAATCAGAATGACGTCTGGATCCTGACGCAATAGAGCCCGAAGCCCCAAGGCGAAACTGAGCTGGGGTGTAACGTTGATTTGGACAAAGCCCTTGACCACATACTCGACAGGATGCTCGATCGTACAGATGTTAAGCGTTCCATCGTTGATTGCGTTGAGCGCAGCGTAGAGGGTGGTGGTTTTCCCTGAGCCGGTTGGACCGGTGACGAGGATCAACCCTTGAGGTTCGTTGATCATCTCGCGGAAAGCATGCTCAACCAGCATTGGCATCCTGATGCGTTCGAGGTCCATCGACGCGTTTTCTTGATCGAGCAACCGGCATACGATTTTTTGCCCGTTGTGGCTTGGAACCAAGCTCACTCGAACTTCTAGCTCAATACCCGGATATCTCAACCCGATGCGCCCGTCGATGGGAATCTGATGCTGAGAGAGGTCCATGGTGGCTCGCGATCGAATTTTCGTATCGATCATTTTGCCCATCGCCGGCTCTACGGTATCAAAGTGTCTGAGCTTGCCGTCTTCACGCAATTGAATATACACATGCCCTTGAACCCACTGAAAATGAATATCCGGGATTCTTTTCTGAGCAGCCATCAGGAACAAATCGTTCAAGTACGTGGCCGCAGGCTTATCCGATGGCGAGTTGAAAATAAAAAGATCTGGCTCTTTTGCCACAGTCAGCTCCTATTTAGCCTGGCCGCTAGTGCAAGTGAGTTCTGGGCCATAGAACAAACGCGAGATGAAATTTTGCACGGCTTTATCGGCTGCAATGCTCCAGAGCAGCAAATCAATCCGTGAGTCAGTACTGAGATAGTTCGTGCCAGCCCAACGAACCGCATCAAAAACCACTCGTATCGGTAAAGCCCCACGGTCTACTCGCTCACAGGGCTCTTCAGGCGATACTGTGTACAGTATCCACCCGAATAACAAGACAGCAAAACCACTGCTGAATAGCTGTTTCATTTATAGACCACCATAGTTACTCATAACTTTCTGAATATATATCCGCTGATTTTTCTCGTTGGGACTGTTGTATGCGCCAACAGCTTTCCAGACGTGGCCGTGAGAGGCGATGTTGCTTGCTAGGATCCACGCCCCAACATTTGCACTGACACAGCGATCTAAAAGCTCTTTCTCACCGATGCCGTATTTCGACAGCGCAGGGAGCCAAGATGAGTTGATCTGCATCAGCCCAATGTCCCAGCTGCCGTCGCTGTTCTTAGGGCTCACTGCGTCAGCTTTACCCGGGCGATTTTCGGTGATCTGGATGGCGCGGAGCAGCTTCTCGCTGACCCTATAGCGGGCAGCGGCGTCGGCGAAGCAGTCCGCGTGAGCAGCCGAGGACATCTCGGTCAGCACACCTGCCAGAAGAAAAAGGAGGGATAGTTTTTTCATGCGCTTAAGAATACATTACGCGTATCAATAAACAAGGTGTATCAGACCATGGCTTTATCGAATCGACTGCCGGCCTTGTTGGCGCTGCCCCTAGCGCTCGCCAGCGTCACCTGTGCAGCTAACAGCTCCGCAGACACTTCCGCCGCTGCATACTTCAGTAGCGAAGCCGCTGGGGACTCCGGCCTTCCAGATATCTCCTCTGCCATGAAGGGACTACTCTCTACCGCCCGTGAGGGAGGCGACGTGCTTCGGACGTGGGCAGCCTACAAGGCCGGAGATAAGGCCGCACTGCCGAAGCTTTTTGAACTCGCCCAGGGCGGGAATAGCCGAGCACAGAACGTGGTGGGCTATCTGCTGGACCACGGCGAAGGCGTCAAGAAGGACAGCGCTGCCGCTGCCGCATATTTCTCAGCCGCCAGCACTGACTACCCCCTTGCTAGGTACAATCTGGCCGTCCTTACCTTACTTGGCCGTGGTGTTGCGAAGGATGAGGCCAAGGCGATGGAGATGTTCGAGTCTTCTGTGAAGGACGCATCCGTCGACCTCGCCGCTGTACGCCTGTCACTCTACTACCTCAACAAAGGCGACCGTGACAGGGCCTGGACATGGGCAAACGAAGGCGCCAATCGCGGTAACGTGACTGCCTACTACCTCCTTGGGCGCATGCTCTACGAGCGGGGAGAGTATCAGGAAGCGTACAACTGGCTGACGAAGGCGGCGCAAGCCAGCGAGCCCAACGCGCCGGCTATCCTCTCGGCCATGTACAAAAATGGCCATGGCATGAATGAGAACAAGAAGATGGCTGCTTCCTGGTGGATGATCTACGTCGGCCTTAACAAGGGAAAACCGGGGATGAATTCGGGTGGCATATCGTCCTTCGGGCTCAGCTCAAAAGAGCAGAACGACGCGACCAGCTTCGCAACCAACTGGCTTGCGACACATAAGCACATGAAGCGCCCTGACTACGACGCCACACTGCTCCAGGCCAACAGGAACGACAAATCTTGACTCCAGGCGTACAGCGCCGCGGCTAGCAAAGCCAAGCCAAGAATGGGCCACGAGATGAGGGCCAATCGCCAGTCTGTCCTCGATGGCCAGCAGTGCAGGATTATCGGCCCTGCCAGAATCCAACAGCTCAGATCCACCAAAGTCAGTCCCCCCGAATGATTCGAGGTTCGCCAAAAGGCGAGCGCATAAAGGCCTGGCAAGGCAAATAGGGGCGCAAGAGCAGTTATCCAGGCATTCGCCCAGGTCAGGCGCTCGAACTCTACTGACCCTAGGATAATTTGATTCCCTTCGCGGCGGGGTATGAGCGACATTCCGACTGGCTTCGCCTTCGTGAAATACCCCACCAGGAGGTGGGCTATTTCATGGGACAGAACCCCAGCGCTCCTAAGTAGAGACGTTGCTAGCCACCGGGGTGGCAACGCTCTGACGACAACTGCCATTGCGAGCATCGGCACCACGTAACCACGAGGGCTTGCGAACGCAAACTCCATCGTGGCGCGATAGAACTCATCCACCGTGTCGACCTCGCACAATTGTCCTTCAGCATTGGTGACCGGGCGGCGATCGGCACGGCCTCATACAAATCTATCAGATTGCTTTCGATGCCTGAACTGACTTACAGTTACGTGTAAAATACTGTCAGTATCTGGAAAGCAAAAATGCGATTCAAGACCAACCTTTTGCCCCTGTGCACCTCCCTCATCGTCCTTGGCGCAGCATCCTTCACAGCGCACGCCGACACCTCGAAAGAAATTCTGATCGAAGCCGTGAAAACCGGCCACGCATCCGCCGAATTAACCGGGGACCAAGCTGACGTCTGGAAAGCCAAAACCCACTCACGCGAACCAGTCATGGTGGAGGCCAAGGTCGTTGAGCAACTCCAGCAGCCCGGCTGCGCCCGCGTAGCAATCCAGTTCACGCAGCAAGAGGTTCCCAAGGTCAACGGCGGCTCCGGCCCACTCGAAGTTGGCTGGGGGATGAACGTCTGTGAAGACGGCTCCCCGCCGGCAGACCCAAGCCTGTTCACTCAAGACCCGCACTCGCCAACCAAGGTTAACAAGGTTCAATCCCAATGAAATTCAGAACGCATAGCTTACTGACCTTGGCCGCGGCTCTGGTGCTATCTAGCACTGCTGGGGCTGACCCACACTCTGAGGGAACGGAGCTCGGCAAGTCTAACCTCAGTAAACTGTCCTCCAATGTGACTTCTTCCAATGCCAAGGCGATGCCGTTCTATACGGCCACTCCGTCGCAATCATCACAGTTTGGCAGCACCTCTCTCTTCAACGTCGGAACTGCACGGATCAATAGTTGCAAAACGGAACCCGATGGCACCGACCAGATAGCGAACCAAGAATGTGACGCTGTCAACTTCCTGGCCAAGAATCCATATGAGCGTGTCAAAGTCAATGTGGATGAGAACGACCCGATTATCAGTGGCATCGGCGAGATCATCAATAACGCCAAACCGGGGGATATAACCGAGAACTGTGGAACCAAAACCACAACCACGCCAGACATCTACTCCACTGAAGTCTGTAACATATATAACTTAAGTGAAGAGAAGGCCTGCTCGATGGGGCAGATCGTAGATGTTGATGCCAAGGCAAACTTCCAGTGCAATGTGACACACAATGCGATTCAGACCGTCCAGTGTGATCGTTACCTAACATTGGCATGCCAGCCACCTATTGTAGGATGCGACAACGGAGGTATTGTGCCAGGGACAACACAATCTGACATGTATACATCGTGGTCGCTGGCAAACTCTAACGGCACCTATGCACTTCAGTTCGGCTCCATCGGTGACAACTACTGGAGCGATGGTATTTATTCGCGTTCGCTTGAGTTCCAAGTTAAAGACCCGACGATGCTCACCCAGTTTACGCTAGCATCCGTGTATTACGACGATTACATCCTAATTAAGATAAATGGAACTTACTTGTTCAGTGGCCCCTATGGCGGAACTCAGCTGTCCCTGTTCAGTAATGGTAAAGTTAACATCGGCGATGGAGTTCAGCGCAACCGGGAACTTGGTAACAGCTGGGGGGCGACACCAAACATTAATCTTATTCCGTACTTGGTTGCGGGTGTCAACAAGCTTGAGACGATCACTGCTGTTGGCGGCGGGGGCGAAACCTACATCACAATGTACGCTCGGATGCTGTGCAATGGCCCCTGCACCGAAACATGGACTGATCAATGTAGTGCGCTGAATGCTCGCACTAAGTAGGGGGTTATAACAGATGAGTATTCAGAAAACATTGATGAAACTGATACCGCTAGTATTAGTTTTTTTTGCAAAAATCTCCCATGCCGCGGATTGCCGCAAAACAGGGGAAACATGCGTAGAGGGTGCCGAAACAAGAAACATCGCGGGCAACCTTATTTATAAGGCTTGCTGGCGTTATAGATCGACATACCAGTGCGTTGAACCTAATTCGATTGACTATTGTGCGGCTATTTCAAAGGTTGCCGGGTGCTATCAGACCTCTACGTCCTGTATATCTACAGCCTGGAACGGCACCTGCTTAGTGGAGCAGAGAACCTACAGATGTGACAACCCAGCAACAGCAAAGCCTTCAAACACTATCCAGCTTGATAATACTTACACCATCACTCGCGATGAGTTAGATACCACGCAGTGCGATCCACTGGCTGATAATCCACTCTGTTATCTCGCTTCTCACACATGCGTCGAAGGCCCAGAAACGCGTGTCATAAACGGCTTGCCAGTCTACAAAGCATGCTGGAAGTACGATGATGACTACTCATGCATCAATCCAAACAAGGAAAATGATTGTCAGCAATACGAGGATAAAGGCTGTACAAAGATCGACGAAACATGTATCGAGAGCACTGACCCGATTGGCTGCGTCATGGCCCAGGTCACATATAGCTGCATTACCAAAAAAGGTGAGACTACTACAACCGAGGACTGCAGCACTAAAGTTTCCTGCTATCAGGGTGTCTGCTGGGATACAAGTTACCCATCGGATACTGATTTCGCCAAAGCTGTTGCAGCCAAAGAGGCCGCACGTGAAGCCGGCGTATATGGCTCGGACGGTGAGCTGTTTGGTGGGGAAGATGAATCATGCCGTAAGGGGTATGGCGGCATCAAAAACTGCTGTGGTAAAAGTGGTGGAGCTGAAACCAATTTTTCCATTATGGGCCAGGTAGCCACCTCAGTAGGTGGAGGCTTAGCGAGCTATGGCTCGAAGTACATGTATGACTTTGCATACAATAACGCCGAGTGGGTGAAGCAAGGTGCCTCTGCGCTGGGGGCCTCAGCTCCCTCCGCTCCAACCCTTAGCTTCGGTGTCTACGGGCTGAGCTATGCAGTGGGTGGAGCAGCAGCCGTTCCCGCAACGGGAATGTTAGGCGGGCCTGTTTATGCTCTGGGAAATGGTTTTTACTTCGACCCATACAGTTTTGCGATTGCGGTTGCAATTCAAGTGGTGATGGAGCTCAAGTCGTGCGAACCGGAAGAGCAGCAACTGGGGATGCACCGCGGTGCAAATCTCTGCCACTTCGTCGGCAGCTACTGCTCCAAGAAAGTGTTTGGTGCCTGCCTGGAGACAACTGAAGCCTACTGCTGCTACAACTCGATCCTGGCGAAGATCATCAACGAGCAGGGCAAGCCGCAGATCGGGAAGGGCTGGGGAACGCCCGAGAGTCCTAGTTGTGGAGGATTTACGGTTGAAGAGTTCCAGCAAATCGACTTCTCAGCGCTCGACCTGTCTGAGTTTGTAGATGACATCATGAATGCGACCGTTCTTCCAGAGGTAGAAGACATTCAGAGTGACATCTCGCAGAAAGCCAGCGAAAACACATACAACTAAATCAAACCTACTGTACGGCCCCGCGGATAAGCGGGGCTTTTTTTTGCGGATTTTCTAGCCCGCCCCCGGCAAATATGCGCCAGACCATGGGCTGATTAATGTGAGGCTTAAGAGATGAGTTACACGAGCACATAACGGCTCCTGATTATTTTTGCTGCGTTTTACAAGCGCGTGTTGCACATACCGTCAATGTGAAGCTAACCAAAGATCCTCAAATCCGCGCTCTCAAAGCAAACCTCTTATTCAAGGATGCATATTATGAAAAAGCTCATCGCTACTCTGCTGATCATCACCACGGCTACTGTCATGTCTGGCTGCGCTTCGAATATGACCAGCCGGGACTACTCCCAGGCAACTGCTATGCAGAAAATGAAGGTTGAGCTCGGTGTTGTCGACTCAGTCCGTGACGTGAAAATCAACGGGAAGCCTTCACCGATCGGCGGTATGGCTGGTGGTGCCCTCGGAGCGATCGCCGGCAGCAATGGCGGTGGTGGTTTGGGACAACTGGCCGTAATGGTTGTCGCTGGCGCGGTCGGCGCAGCGATTGGTGCAGCAGTCGACAAGAAAGCCCATGATGCTGACGGGATCGAAATCACTGTGAAAATGAGCAGCGACGGCAGCTTGCAGGCCGTCACCCAGGCCAAAGATCCAGCAGAGACCTTTACCCCTGGTGATTCGGTTCGTTTGATCACAGGCCAAACTGGCAACTCTCGGGTCAGCCACTAAAAAGTTTCACCCCAAAGCCCTAGACGACATACATCGTCTAGGGCTTTTTTGCGTCAAGCACTTTTGATTCTCATGGGTTATAGTTACGCGTGACTATCCATCCTCGATCACCAGCCACGAAATCTGATTATGCATTACATAGGGCGACTTACTCGCTTGGGGTTCACAACGCTGCCCGAGTGCCTTTTGACGGTACCAAAGGAATACAGGGACTTTCACGAGCCCATTGAGGTGCTTCCCTTGCCAGATATCGGGCAGGCCTCATACATGGCTCTGACCTTGATTGAGCGAGCGATCTTTGATCGTAGCGGCGTTGCACTGCAAGAAGTCAAAGGAGCGTTCCGCGGATACGTCAAGGTGGTTGACGGGCGAGGGCAGCGCTTGCACATCAACTTGATAGGTAAGCCTTCGATCGAACCGTGGATGGGGTACGACTTTGGCGCAACTGTGCACACTTACGGAGAGGTGGTCACCTTCGAAGGGCGGCCAACCATGTCGAATCCGATGGTCATACCTCCGGCGATGATTGGACGTGTGATGCCTGTCTACCAGGGCAAGCAGAATCAGGTGAGCGCCGAAGTTCTTGGCGAAGCCGTCACCGCGGCTATGGCGCACATCAATGAGGCCGCCTGCCTGTTGCTGGAACAGGCCCTGATGCACGAGGATGACTTTCGAAAGCTCACAGGCCTCAACGACCCTGCTGACTTGCTACGCAACCTGCATTCACCCCTTTCAGTCCGGGAAGGAGAGGAGGCGGTGAGAATTGCCAAGGCCGTCTGCATACAGGCGTTGGTTAATCGCGTCGAAGCGCATCGGAACCGCCCGGCAGTGAAGGGGGCTCTCCTGCGAATCGACCGGGACCAGGTGGCTGACCTGATCAAGCGAGCACCTTTCAAGCCTTCTGCTGACCAGCTCCAAGCAATCGATGAGATCGTGTCAGACCTAAGGTCACCCTATCCAATGCAGCGCATATTGTCGGGCGATGTCAGTACCGGCAAGTCATTCACGTTCATGATTCCAGCCGCCGCGAGCTATCTCGCTGGGGCCAGGGTCGCCATTATCGCGCCTGGCCAGATCCTCGCCCAGCAACTGGCGGCTGAGCTGAGCAGCCTCTTTTACGAGATTCCCGTTGTCACCGTTGTAGGCCCTGTTGGGAAAGCCAAGATCGACCTGTCATCTGGAATCGTGGTGGGCACCACAGCAGTTATTTCTGCAGCAAGCAAAGAAGGGATCGTCTTTGACCTGGTCATCGCTGACGAGCAGCAACGATTCTCTGTAGCTCAGCGAAAGAAGCTCATCGCGCCTCATACCAACTTCCTTGAATCAACAGCAACCGCGATCCCGCGAACAGTGGCGCTGGTCCAACTGGGCGGGCTACCGATCTCAATCCTGAGGTCCACCCCGGTACCGCGGGACATCGTCACAAGGATCATCACCCACAACGCCAGGCAGAAACTGCATGATCTGGTTATGCAGGTCATCAAGCAGGGCGGACAGGCTGCGTTCGTCTATCCCGTGGTGAATGGTGAGGCAGACACTCGGAATGCTGTGGAGGCAGCCTACGAACGTTTCCGGAAGCTTCTGGGAGACGATGTAGGTTACATTCACGGCAGCCTTCCCGAGTCGGCCAAAACTGAAACCATAGAGAAGATGAAATCTGGCCAAATCAAGCTGTTAGTCGCCTCAACTGTGATCGAGGTTGGGGTAACCTTCCCGGGTTTGACACTGATGGTTGCAGTGAGTCCAGAACACTTCGGCGTAGCTCAGTTGCACCAGCTCCGTGGCCGAGTAGCTCGGAAAGGAGGCCGCGGATTCTTCATCATGTATCTTCCCAGTCCAATCAAACAGTCAGCGTCCTCACGCTTGAGGCTGCTGACCGCTTGCAATGACGGGTTTGTACTGGCCGAAAAGGATGCGGAGAGTCGTGGCTATGGCGATCTGAGCCTAGAGGGAGAGAGACAATCTGGTGCCACGCGACCTCTATTTTTTGGCCTGAGCCTCACTCGTGGTGAAATAGAGGCCGGGGCTGTACAAGCGGGCCTCATTCCGGCTCAGCAATAGATAGGGAGGTCAAATTGGCCGCAAAATCAACACCGCTCGCAGTCAAGGTAGCGATTTACCAGCGGCTACTCGCAGGGGACATAGCCCGGGATGTAGGCCGCATGTATGTCATCAGCCTGCCTACCATCTGGAAGTATGCGAATGACGCCGTCGCTGAGCTGCGCCTGCTTGAGGCAGTTGAGAGTTCGCCAATACTCATAGGCTTCTTGAGTCGAACCGTCAAAATCCAATGCTTCCAGTATGTGGACGACGAGGTCGTGCGTGATCTGATGGCACCGATCTTGGAGCCATACCTTAGCCAGGCAGAGAAAATAAACTTCGCTGGTCGCGAGAGCGCTGATCAACCGCTGTCGACCAGGGTAAGTCGGACAACCGAAGAGGACTTTCAAGCGATCGTCGCAGAGATGTCGCAGTCATCCCATCCAGGCCTCACACCCTCTGCACTCCTGCGCGACATTGTCGAGGACTATATCGCCCGTTACAAAGCCAACGGGCGGGCGCTACTGCCACCCCTAGACCATCAATCACTGTCGCCGGCCCCAGTACAGCCTCCAGCGCCTTCACTTGACGGCGCAGCACTGATGAAGGACCTCCATGGCGCTCTTCGCGACCAGTTGATGAAGCATGGCATCGAGCTGCCATTGACTGACCAGTGATCTTCTAATCACGTGTCAAGCATCCCCCTTTGTAAGGCGTAGGCATAGCCGATGCCGTCATTCAACAACAGGGGATATCCATGAGTCTCGCTCAAGCGCAGCTTCCTGCAAAGTCCAACGTCTCGATGCGTCACATTTACCTTTACACCCATCTGCTGATCGCGGAAGCGAACAAGGCGGGTCGACGGGTGCGCATCATCTGGGGGAATATCAAAACGGCTTCGATTGGCCCTGATCACCAGGAGTCCGGCGGGTTGCTACTGACCTTGCCACAGACTGCTGCTATGGGTACTGATGAAGATCTCGAACTGATTAATGGTCTACTCGACCATGAAATCCTCTGCCATGGCCTTCACACGGATTTCTCCGTCGTGATGAAACCAGATATCTCCGGAACATTGCTGAACGTTCTTGAGGATCCACGTGGTGAGCTTTTGGCAAAGCCACGCTTTCGTGGAGCCAACACCAATATCCACAACGCCCTAAAGATCCTGAAGAAAAGAGGGATTTTTCACGGGCCTGTCGCTGGCCAAGAAACCCCTCAGTCAATCTTGGTCGCCTGGCTGGTCACTGAGCTTCGTAGCGAGCTCCTTGAACAAACCTGCCTGCAGGAGTTCTCTCTCGCTTACCGTGCTCTTGCTGTCGCAACATTTGGAGCGGCGCTAGTTGATCAAGTCAAGGCAATTGCAGTGAAAGGCTGCAATGCACCGGATACTCAGGGGGCAAACAAAGCTGCCAATGAAATTGTCGATCTGCTGAAACTTACCAAGGACCAACAAACGGCTGCGCCCAAGCAAGGCCCTGGTAGCCCGTCCGACACGCAAGGCGAGCCCGGTTCTCCGGGTCAGACTGAAGGGAAAGGTCAACCAGGAGATATCTCAGACGCTCTCAACCAAGTCCTTAGCGCAAGCCAGAGTGACTGCGGAAGTTATGCAAAAGGTTTGGAAGATATAATTTGCTCTAGCCTGCCTGGGGTCAATCAGAATCGGGCTGGCGGATATCAACCAGACTTATCCAACGAGATGCAGGAAATGAGTCTGTCGAAGTCTGGCGGATCATTTGAAAATCGACGCCTTCTTCGGGCTGGCGCTCAGAAAACGGCAGCAATGCTATCTGCAACCTTCGAACAGTTTATTGAAGCTATTACCCAAAATGAGGTTTTGACAACAAACGAGGGAAGACTTAACACCCGAAAACTTTGGCGGTACGCAGTAGGCGACGATCAGATCTTCACCAAAAGAAAGCAAGCGGAGGAAATCGACACCTGCTTTTATTTGTTGGGTGATGAAAGTTCGTCCATGAGAAGTCGACTTGGACCCGAACCTGAAAAAGGTAAGGACGACAACAGGATCACAGCGCAAGAAGCTTGTAACCGTGTTTCGGTCGCAGTGGGTGAGGTGTTGAATAATACGTCCATACCTGTCGGAATTGCCACTTACAACACGGTGATTCGGGAATGGCACGCATTTGAAGATAGCTGGGCTAGCACGCTGCAACGGTATATGCCTACTCCCAAGGGACAAACGAAAACTCACCTTGCTGTGGTATGGGCGCTGAAGAAACTCATTGACCGGCCGGAGGCGCGCAGGATCCTGATTGTCATCACCGATGGCGACCCAGGTAACAGCGACATGCTGAGGTCGGCCGTTGACGAGGCAGCGCTCATGGGAATCGAAGTACGCTTCGTCCTGATCGGTGATGAACACTACAACCTATTCCAGGATGCTGGGATGGCCTGTGGTGTAGCTAAGACTGACAACGACCTGGCTACAGCCGTATTTGCGGCGCTTAAGCAGGGTTTCGTATAGACCACAACGTAAGACCAGCCGGACTCCTTGGGGTCCGGTTTTTTTATTCTTCTACACGCGTGTTAGGCATCCCCTTGTACCAGGCCTTCGCAAGAGGCCATCCATTGTCTACAGGGAATCGATCATGACCGCTTTTCAGTCCATCAATGAGCCACAACTCGACGCCGTAATCGACACACTCAACCCAATCGCTGTTCGTCTTGCACCAGAAGTTTTTGGTACCGACGCGCCATTTTTTGTTGGCTTGCAGACCAAAATCTTCAAAGAAACCCGGTTCACCCCAAAAATTGTTCCATACAGTTTTGATCCGGATTTACTAACTCGCTTAATCGTTTGGGCAGCCTCAGCTGGACTTGCACAGGACTTTTTCAAGGCCTCCATCAAGAAAGCGACCTACATTTACGGCCCCTCTGGCGCTGGTAAAACAACCTTGGTAGAAGCCTTCGCGTCACGGACGGGCAGATCGGTGTTTACAGTCCAGTGCTCTGAAGAATCTACGCTTTCCGACCTGTTCGGTAGCTGGAAACTCTGCGGCCCTGACGGGATGCAGTGGATCAACGGGAAGGTGTGTCAGTGGGCTAAAACCCCTAACTCCATTCTTCTCCTGGACGAGTTCGATCAGTTGCCACCTCAGATCCAAATGGGCCTCAATGGAATCCTCGATGGTAAGCCAATCTTCCTTGATCAGACTGGCGAGTTGATTCACATCGCGCCAGGTTGTTTGATCGCAGCTACCGGCAACACGAATGGTAGCGGTTCCGCTGGCGGTAAAGGAGGTAGTGCTGCGGGTTACAGGGGCACGAAGAAAATGAACATCGCCACGATTGACCGTTTCAACGTCATGTACTGCAACTACATGGAGGAAGGCCGGGAGGCCAACCTCATTGTTGAGCAGACCGGCACCCCCGTGGTCATCGCGCAAGCGATGGCAACCCTGGCTGCCAAGATCAGAGCCAATTTCATTGCTCTGACTGAGGACGCTGGGGCTGGTGGCATGGCCCTTAACTTCACAATCACCACCCGGAACGTGCTGAACTGGGCGATGAACTACAGGCTGCTCATGCAGATGGGGAAAACGACCGAGGAAAGCCAGAAACTGGCTCTCCAAATGACGGTTCTGGATTTTGCTCAACACCATGAAGCCGCGTCGATCTTGAAGATCTGGTCGACCATCGTCGGTACCGTCTAACGCTTCACCATACCCCGGTTCGCCGGGGTTTTTTCGTTTATGGGCGCCTGTGAGACATCTCCTGACACTGGGTCTTTCGCAAGAGATCCGTTCTTTCAATTTCAGGAGAGCCATCATGAGCACAACCAATCAAACCGATGACCTGGGTATCAGCATCCTTCAGGATGTTGTGCTTTTTGACTACATCATTGGTGGCAGCACCGGTGAGAAGACAGTTGATGGCGACGACTTCATCCGTGAGGTTGGCCGCATGCTGCCTTCAGGCTCGTTTGCCTGGGTCAACAAGTCCCGGTCGGAAGCAAAGCGAGAGATTCTCAAGGTAGGGGTATCTCGCAAGGTGAACAATCGTATCCGAGGGTACTTCGTTCCTACTCAGCACGCCAAAGAGCTTGCAAAAGTACTTAATGCGATTAAAGAGAAGTACCTAGAGGAGAAAGCTAAATTCCTCAGCGGTCTTCCAAAAATGGTAGAGGACTGGGCTAGTTCGGCTACTAACGCAGGTGTAACACAGGGTGGTAAGTCTCGTGCAGACTTGATCCGCCAGCATGCTCCTCAGGTTTCAGTACTTGAAAGGATGCTGACATTCGACACTTCGGCGATTCGTATCAACGACACCAGCTACTTTGGTGAAGATGATGCGCTTCAAAAGGAGGTCAAAGGCTTAGTCGGGCAAGCTGCATTAGAGATTGCGGAGGACGTTAATCGCTCCTGGACTCGCAAAGGCAACGGGAAAACCACATCAAGGATCTTGGGCTTGATTCGTCGCGTTCAGGACAAAGCTGAAGCGATGAGCGTTCTCTCAAGCAAGTTCTCTAACCTGGAACAGATGTGTGCTTCGGTATTAGCGGCTGTCCCTAGCGGACCGAGCATTGAAGGACTTGCTTACATTCAGGTATCTAGCTTGCTGTCATTCTGCATGGATCCTGAAAAGATTCTTGGAGAACATGCGACTGAGTTTGATCCGTTGAGTGTTGAAGCGTCAGATCCGGCCTCAGTAGTGGATCAAGACAGCGTTTTCTTCAGTAATTCGGCGCCTTCCTCTGTTCAGCCACAAGTCGAACACGATGAGGTGACTATTGTCCCTGAAGTCTCGGTGATCCCACCACTTCCAACTAGTCATAAGTCAGAAGATAATGTCTTCTTTGGAACAGCACCTGATCAACCCCTAATCGAGCCTGAGAAGGCGGTAGCATCGGATACGAACTCGCAGGCTTTAACAACTGCGTTCATTTTCTAACCCACAAAAAACCCCGGTCAATGACCGGGGTTTCTTTTTTTCTCTATGGATGTGGGTTAAGCAGTCGGCGAGCCTTTCAGATGAGGCAGCTCGATTTCCGCCTTAGCCAACAGCTGGCGCCCGGAGAGCTGCTCATACAGCAACACCATGGTCATGCGAACGGCGAGAGGGGTTTGATCCCATTCTTCCTGTTTCGGGATATAGCCAACCCAGGTGGGATCGCTGCCCATCTTCTCAATCGACAGCCAGAGTTGCTCATCAAGATCTTTTTTGTAGACAAAATCTTCTGGCGTGAAGAAATCAGCCAGGTTGTAAACTTGGATGAGCGGAAGACCAAGGAAGTCGGCCACCAACGACAGCTTTTCTTTGCCAAGCGACCGAATCTGGCGATTCCCGTTAGCCAGGGAGTTCCAGTAGATGACTGTGATACCCATGACATCGGCAATTGCACGGTCGGGCAGCCCTCGATCGACGATCACCTTCTTAATCAGCTTGACGAGGCGGGAGCCTGGCATGGTGTTTCGAGTGCTTTTTGCTGCAGGTGAATTTTCTTTTGGCGCTGCTTTGGCCTTGGCTGAAGCACGAGGTCTCTTAGGCGTGGCGGCAGCCTGAGGAGCCTGTGCCTCGGCCTCAGCAACACGTTTTCGAGCTACTGGCTTCGCAGCAGCTTTTGCAGGTGCTTTGGCAGGCGCTTGAGACTGCCGTCCTGTCGATTCACTTGCGGTCTTGTCGCTAGCTTTGGGCATTGTGCGGCTCCGGTTTGGTCGCGGCGTCTAACATGATTCGGGACGCTCTCTAGACA
Source organism: Pseudomonas sp. C5pp (assembly GCF_000814065.1). NCBI lineage: Bacteria > Pseudomonadati > Pseudomonadota > Gammaproteobacteria > Pseudomonadales > Pseudomonadaceae > Pseudomonas > Pseudomonas sp. C5pp. The sequence goes on from NZ_JWLN01000017.1 coordinate 71,859, forward strand.
AATAAAGCAGAGAAATCCAGTATTAAATGGAAAAGATTCTACACAGTTAACAACAAGATTCAAATCTCTTGTTCCGGTGGAAAAAGAGACTTCTTTGACCTGGTGTGTCCCTGTGGCGGTAGCTCTGCGGGCGCTTCACGCGAGACAAGACGATTTTGATTCATCTTGTATTATTGGTACGTGTTGCGTATTCTTTGGAAAACCACGCCATTCACGTATCGAGGTACTCAATGCTGCCCCAGGACGCAAAGCGGAAGCCTGATTCCTATTCGTATCCAAACGGGATGCTCAACTCTGGCTACATCGCCGGCGTCCTGCGGTTCAATGATCCGGTCGAAGGTCTCTGTTTCATCCAGCAGACCCGTTCGGAAAACCACATGCTTCCCATCCACTACGACCCCAAGAAGTCGCCGATTCCTCGGGAGATCAAGGAGTGGGACCTCATCATGGCGTTCGTTCACACCGATGGCGCCATGCAGGGTGAAAACCGTATTGCACGGCTCAAGAGCATCCGTTTCGAGGCGCCGAACGTTATGCACCTGGGCGGCCGCTTCCGGGATGACTTTATGCGGAAGTGGGATGCTGTCGTACATGCCGCCGCAAAAGACTCTGGCACTCCGGCCTCGGTTGCAGCGCTGGAGCAGCAGCCCGGCGCCGGTACTGAAGACCGTCTCGACTCCTTCGACTGGAAGGCGATGGATCTCAACAAAAACGCCTCGAACCAGATTCGCATTGCAGGCTTCATCCAAGCCAAGAATCTGGAACGCAACCGGCGACACCCCGTGGACGGTACGCCAATCAACGACCGCCTGGTGGTGCTGATTCGACAGTCGAAAGACACCGATGCCTGCATCCCTGTTCGGTGGTATGGGCGTAATCTGCAGCCGCTGTCCGAAAAGCTTGCCCGCGGCATGCCCATCATCGTCAACGGTGAGTTCCGTATGGACGTCAAGGCCATCTCCCTGCCTGATGAGGAAACAGGGATCGCTGAGGTGTCCAAGATCCCATACATCCAGGCCAAAGATATGCCGGCTCCTGTGACCCCCGATTCAGGTCATATCAAGATCGTGCCGGGCTGGGCCGCTGAACTGTTCAAGAGCCACGGCACTCAAGCTTCGCAACCGAAAGAAGGCGGTGCAGAACGCAGCGCTTTGTTCGCATCGGCCTTTGGTTCTGAGTCGGCAAGCAAGCCTGCAACCCCAGGTGAGCAACAGGACGATTAAGCTGGGGCTGCCTCAACCCGTTTCGTGAAGCCATCGAGATCCAGCATTGGAGTCGGTGGCTTTTTTGTTTCTCAGCCATCAGTCACAGCCGGCAGCTGAGGAAGAAATCAAATTCTGTATTGGAAGACTAAGCCGCAATGGGCAAGACACTGATCATCACTGAAAAAGCAACCGTAGCGGTCTCTATCGCGCAAGCGGTCGGGGGCTTCAGTAAGGTGGAAACATGGCTTGAGAGCGAGAACGCAATTCTTGCCCCCGCGGCCGGCCACCTGGTTGAAATCTACTCCGAGGAAATGGCCAAGGCCGGGCGGGACATCGGCAATTTGCCAGTGATCCCTGACCATTTCGACCTGAGGGTCATCGAGCCCAAGGCCAAGTTCTACAACGTGCTTCAACGCCTTATGCGGCGCCCGGATGTCACTGCTGTAGCGAACGCGTGTGACGCCGGCCGCGAGGGTGAACTGATTTTTCGGCTCATTTACAAGATGGCTGGGTGCACAAAGCCGATGCTTCGGATGTGGATGAGATCCATGGTCGATGACGCCATCCGCCAGGCATACAAGAATATGCAGCCCGGCGCTGACTTCGACAACCTTGCAATGGCGGCTGAGATACGAGGCGAGGGCGACTACATCGTAGGCATTAACGCAAGTCGGGGGATTTCCCGCCTCTACGAGCGTGAGACAGCCAAAGCAGAGATCTTCCCGCTCGGCCGCGTGCAGACCCCTACGCTGTCCCTGGTTTGTGCTCTGGAGCTGGCCATTCTAACCTTCCGACCGGTTCCCTATTGGGAGGTGCACGGCAGTTTTGGGGTGGCCGCTGGTAAATACACCGGCAAGTGGGTGGCACCACAGCCCTCCGAGGCGAAGGGCGGATCCCAGCACCGGATCATGGATCGAGCAAAAGCGGATGCTCTGATCAGCAAGTGCTCTGGAGTAGCACCGAGCAGTGTGGTGGATGAAGTCAAGCCTGCCCAGACAGGCCCTGGCAAGCTATACGACCTCACCTCACTTCAGCGCGAGGCGAACCGCAAGCTTGGATTTTCTGCAGCTTACACGCTGGAGATTGCGCAGAAGCTTTACCTGGAGCTCAGCCTCACCACTTACCCACGAACAGACTCGGCTTACCTCCCTGATGACGCAATCAACGACACGAAGAAGGTCATGGGGATGTTTGGAGGAACCCCCTATGCAGAGCACGCGCAACGCGTGCTAGATGAAGGCTGGGTGCGACCCAACAAGAAGATTTTCGACTCGACGAAGGTGTCGGACCACTTCGCAATCATTCCTACCGGAAAGCGAGCAGGGGACCTAGAGCCGGACGTTCAGAAAATCTATGACATGATCGTCAAGCGCTTCATTGCCGTTTTCCATCCAGCGGCTGAGTATTCGGTGACTGTCCGGCTTACGACGGTGGCTGACGAACTCTTCAGGTCGACTGGTCGTGTGCTTGTCTCCCCAGGCTGGATGGTGGTTTACGGAGCCGGGATCGTCGAGGACGCAACCGATCGAGATGGTGACTCCGACGACAAGAAAGAGCTCGCACGGTACGTCAAGGGAGAGTCAGTCACTCCGCAGGGCATCGAGCTGAAGATGCTCAAAACCAAGCCTCCAGAACGGTACACCGAGGACACGTTGCTGGGCGCGATGGAGACGGCAGGGCGCCTGGTAGAGGATGAAGACCTTCGTGAGGCGATGAAAGAGCGGGGACTGGGTACACCGGTCACGCGCTCTGCAATGATCGAATCGCTCCAATCCACCAAGGACGGTGCCGGCCGAAAGAAAGAGCCCTATCTCATCCAGCAGAAGAAGTACTTTGCTCCCAGCGCAAAGGGGATGACTGTCTACCGTTTCCTGGTCGACAACGGCATCGATGCCCTTACGTCGCCAGTTCTCACCGGGGAATGGGAGCACAAGCTCCGTCAGATGGAAAAGGGGGCGTACAAGCGGGACGCTTTTAAGTCCGAGCTTGCAGAGTTGACGACGGCAATCCTCGACACCATCAAGAACAAATACGCAGGTGTCCAGGTCAAGAAGCTTGGCGCTCTTTGCCCCACCTGTGGTGGCGCAGTTGAGATCCAGGCCCGAACGTTCATGTGCGAGCGGCAGTGCGGATTTTCCATATGGCGGGAGATTGCCAGTCGCATGCTAAAAGTATCGGAAGCAGAAACTTTGCTCCGGGACAAGGTAGTGCTTGGGCTCAAGGGCTTTGTCAATCCGAAGAAATCCACCAAGTTCGAGGCAGGGCTGAAGCTGCTCGACACCGGCAAGGTCGAGTTTTACTTCGACCCGACGGCGAACACTCGGGACTCCAAAGGGAATGTCGTTTCCTGCCCGAAATGCCAAGGCGGCATGCGCAAAATCAAAGCCCCCAAAGGGCACTTCTGGGCCTGCGTTGATCGAGAGCAGTGCAATCACACCATGAACGATCGCGACGGCGATCCAGTGGAGCGGCCGAAGTCATTTCCATGTGACCTCTGCGGTAAACCCATGTACCTGCGGAATGCTGAAAAGTCTCCTTTCTGGGGTTGCAGTGGCTTTGTGAAGGGGGGCGGTGGGTGCTCTAACACCGTGAAAGACAATAACGGGACTCCGGTACCGAAGGAACAACCAGCAAGTTCTGACGGGGCGCCGTCTCCAACGATCCAGACAGACAGCGGAGCTTTCCTGTGAACGCCAACAACAAGGTCATACGCGCAACGGCCATCGTGTTCGGTTTCTGGTGGCTTTTGCTCACTGCCCGGGCCTTCGGCGGTTCTCCTATAGAGTTTTTAGATAGCTGGCCTCTGGTGGGCTACAACGTCTCACACTGGATTCTGGGTGTTGTTTCCGGCCTGTTCATCGGTGTCTGGTTTATCTGGTTCACCAGGTTGTCTGCACTGAACAAGCTGTACGCCGGCAAGAAAGGAAACACCCTCAACGGCGCCCGCTCGACGCTCGGCAAAGTTCCTATGCCCACCTTGGCTTTACCTCGCGTCGAGGCTGCGTCAAAGCGCCTACCCATTGCAAGCAAAAAAGTGCTCGCCTGGGTTGCCGCCAATGAGAAGAAGTGGCCAGCCCATGTAGCGTTCTTCTGGGCCATCTGGGATACCTATTCTGCACATGCTCACTTCCCCGCATCGCATCGCAAAGGGGGGCACGGAAATCGCCGGCTTTGGGAGCATTGTCTGGCCGTGGCAGACACCGCGCTGGAGGACGCTGGCACTTACGTATTCGACGGGGTTTACGTAAAGGCCCGTGGAAAGCCCAAGTTCAAAATCATCGACCTGAAGAACAAGGAATATCGATTTGACGCTACTGATCCACTGATCCCGATTCTGGGCCTGGCGCACGATATCGGGAAGCTCGAAGCCTACGTCCTCCTACCCGACGGTAGCGTGAAAACCCAGGAGGAGGGCGGAGCGCTCACCCCTCAGGATGACAACCGCATCTCCCACGACGCCCTGGGTGCGAGAATTCTTGCTCGCTTCCCAGAATACTGGGCCCTCCCTGCACGCGATCGACAAGCCGTGAACCTGGTCATTGCACATTACCACCACCCAAGTGATTTCCCGGTTGACCGCAATGGCCTTAGCCTGGATGACCGCATGACAGCCCTCATGGAGTTCTTGATCCTGGTAGACAAGAAGACCGGCACGGCCGAGTCGAGTATCACAGAGACACTGAGTGATCACGAGATTTCTGAGGACGAGTCCAACGCCATTTATCACTGCTTCGTCGAGATCATCACGGAGTACGGCAGGGTAAACGGCACCGGTGACCAGGCCAAGGACTCCACGCTCAAAATTGCTCAGAAGCATGACGGACTGATCGTCATCAGGGAAAAGGACCTACGGTCTCTGATCTTGGCCAAAATGGGCTGGTCGTTGGAGGAGGGTGAGGGCCGTTACCGCATGACCCTCAACCTGATGACAACCCTCCAGGAAAAAGGGCTACTGTACTCGCGGCACAATCATGCCGACATGAGCCGGTTCTTGCCGATGTACTCGGTGTCATTGCGCAACGCACAAACAGGTGCACATCTGACTACCTGGGAGCCTTGCATCATTGTACTGCCAGTTGCCACGACCCCCGAGCTTGCCGGCCTCAGTGGTTTGCCCAACATGGGTACCAAGCTGGACATCGAGCGCCCATTGTTCACACACAACCTGGGTATCACTGAAGCTGATGCGCTTCGGGCGATTGTTGCTCGCGGGTTCAGCGCTGAGATTGCAGCGAAGGTGAACATCGCCGGCAAGCAGGAAGAGAAGCCGAAGCCACAACCAGCACCAGCACCAGCACCAGCACCAGCACCAGCACCACAAGCTCAGCCTGATGTGGAGCAGGGTCAACCTGCAACTGCTGTCACCAGTGGAGCGAAACCAGGTGCTATGACGACCAATGTAAACGCACATCAAAGCTCCTCGCCAGCCCGCACCGCGGCTAACGAGGCCAGCGACGAGCACGACGCTCAAACTGGTATGTCAGCTGATGCGCAAGCGGCACTAGATGATGACGACCCGATCGTGAGCGGCGGTGATGATGACGACCTACTAGACGACGATCTACAGAGCTTGTCGCTCAGCTCGTTTGGGCCGGGGCCAGAGGCAGAACCAGAGGATGACTTCCTAAATCTGGAATCTGGGCAGCCTGGTAACGATGACGTCGATGATGTTGATGATGTGTTCGGCGCGTTCGCGATCAGTGAGCCTCCGCCGGTGAATACAACCGAGCAAAGTGGGCTTTCAGCGCCAGAACAAGAGGGTACTTACCCTGCCACTGTACCGAATAATGACGCCCCAGTCGTTTCCGTTTCTGTAGCGGTAGCTATCCCTGATCCAGACGCTGTACCAACGCGGAGGGTAAGCCCCGCTGCCGAGGCTGCGGCGCTCAAGGCACTTGCAGAGGCGGGCGCCAACTTCACTGCATTCGTTGCACCTAGGAAGAAAAAATCCAGCTCAGCTGAGCAGCTGCAAGGTATCCGCGCAGCAGTGAAAGCGGCAGAAATTCCGATCTGTGGGACAAGGGATGGATTTGATTACGTGCTGGAGGCCGACCTGATGATCTACGACCCTAAACTGAAATTGAGCACGCTAATTCGAACCGAGAAGTTGCCCACTGTAGAGGCTGCACCTGGAGTGGTGATGGTGGGCATTCCGGTTGCACCGATGCAACTGGACCTATGAGCTGCTGACCCTGACCATGACTCCCTGGCTGTCACGTAGAAAGCCAGGGAGGCATGATCAATTGTGCATGTCAGCGAGCTGCTTTTCGGTCACTCGGCTCAGCAGCCTGAAATAATCTGCTCGCGAATCTTGGTCAAACACCTTGGTTTGGACTGAAAGCATCACCGCAAGAGCGTCCTCCTTCGTTTTGCCAGCAGTGAACGGCAGTGGTGCTGGCGCAAAGTGAACGCTCCCGTTGCTAACCGCTACGGCTGCATCCAGCACGCTCTTCACCTCCATGTAGCGCGGGTACCGTTTTGCGGTCAGGAACAATCCATCGTAAATATCATAATTGCCTTGAAGGGTCTGAACCAAGGCCGCCATCAATGGCCAGTTCGTGTCTGGACCATCATCATCTGACCCACCGACGGTAGTACTTGCGAAAAAGATGACTGTTTGGAAGTTGTTTTGGGCGAACACATCCAGAAGTGCTTTCAGGTTGGTGTCGGTGTCCGATGAAGTCTTGCGGTTAATTTCCATGTAATTTCCTCATTTATGTTGGTGCACCAAATGATGCATCACAAAGATACCACCATCCATCAGAAACATTCAATAAGCACTTGACAAATTGACAAAATGTCAATAAGGCAAACTATTCGTCTGCTGCTAGCGATCCCGCCTTGGCATCCCTCAAGCCTTCCAGCAGGGCAGTCTGCAGGGTGGTGTTCAACTCTCTTAGCTCCTTGTTCTGGGCCTCTAGGGCGCGCAGACCCTGCTGGGTAGCCTCTAACCGACCACGCATCTCAGCCGCTTCGTCAGTGGCTTTCGATCGCTGAATCCTTAACTGGTCAATCAGCGTCAACGATTGCTGCAGCTCCTTGCTGACCCTCTCTGTTTTGGCTCTCTCATCGTCCCGAACCCTTGCGGTCTCCATCATCAAGTGGTTCTCGGTCTTCTCAAGGTGCTGCTCTGCGGCAACCCGGGCGGTCTCGGCCTTAGCTTGGGCAGTCTCTGTCGCCGTGTTGGCTGCCTTGAGCTGCTCCTGAAGGCGCTCAAGCTCTCCACGATGCATCTCCTGGGCGCGCTCGATTGCACCGTGGTGCACTTCCTGAAGGCGCTTGATTTCCTCGTTATGCGACTGGCTTGAGGAAACGAGCTTTGCATTGAGCTCTGCGAGCTCTGCTTGGAGCTGTCGAACATCAGCGCTCACCTGATCCAATTGGTCAGTCAGCCGCTCCTTGTCCGCCATGAGTCCGGCCAGCTCTCGGCGCTGGACCTCAAGGCTCGCTGAAGCAGTCCGTTCATTTTCCTGCGCCACCCTTGCCGCAACTACGGCAGCTGCGGCCTCCGCCTCAAGGGCTTTACGCTCAACCGCATGGGAGTCAGTTGCCGCTCTCAGAGCCACATCCCAGATCTCATCGAGCTTCTCGCACACCGCGTCAGGAACACCAGGTCTTCGCAGCCTGGCACTCAGGACAGGGCCTATCTCGCTCCAGAATTTCTTGATCTCCTCGTACACCAGGTTGGGCGAGGCCTTTATGTCGTGGTTGGCGTAAATGCACTCACGAATATCCGCCTGGCGCACTTCGCGCCCCGCATCAAGTAGCTCCCTCGCGTAGAGATGCACAAGATCCCGCGTACTTAGCCTTTTGTCAGATGAAATTCCGGTGCTGGTCATTAGCCGTAACCTGATAGGTAGATAGGTAAAAGTCAGAAGGCTGTGCGTCGACAAGCTCGGCGAGAGGCTGGCTTGCAACAAGGTCGCGCCCATCAGACGGGGCGGTGCGGCCCTGGACGGAGCTTACACCCACGCCCCGAAAACTACAAAAATGTATTGTGTATCATACGATACATATCCATGAAGCCATAAATTCGTGAATATCTCCGATTATCACGAATTTTTCAGATGGCAAAAAAACGCCCCTCTAAAAGCCCATCGCTATCAGTAGCTGGCTTTACAGAGAGGCGTTTTTGATTTCTCGCTAAACCCTTATGGACAAGGGGTTCTGGAAATTTTGCTTGCGCTGGAGATCAAGTGTCTACGTCAGCTAAAAATGCGAAACCACAGTCATATATGCGAAAAATGCACAACCACAGTTAAACATGCGAAAGCAAAGCGGCACGGCATCCGCGGAGCACCATCGTCGAATCGATCCATGCTCATCCTCCAAAGCTTAGCACGGAGCGACCGCTGCCCGGCCAAGGTCCGACCAGTTGCAGAAAACCTTCAGAAGCCCTCTATGTCGAGCAGACGGACGCCGGCGGCAATCCACACGATCCGAGGCATGACAGCCAACGACCGGAAGTAATTCGTGGACTTGGAGGAAAAACGCCATGGTCTGGGAATTAGTTCCGCAAGCATCCTAAGAATTACTTCCGAGGACATAGCAAAAGCACAGCTTCACCTTGCTCATGAGCCGCAGCGCCTTCCAGGGTTTGTTTGAACCGCCCTCGAATGCCGCTCCTACGTCGATTCTGATCAACTCGCAGGGGCTAAGGTCGTCAGATTTCACACAGGAGCGCGTGAGGATCCGGTTATTTGGGCTCATTTCAGGGCTTACCGGACATAGTCGACCTAGCTCATCCAGCCACTTGATTTCACCATGAAAGGCCCTAAAATCAGGGCTTTCACCACAAAAGACTTGCGCTGTGGATCAAGCCAAAAATGCAAAGATTTCTCGTGGGCTGCTGCTCTTGCGCCCGGGGAAACTGTCCCGAGATGACTTCAAGCAACTGATCGTTCAGAAGGGATGGCGCATGGCAGATGTGGCTTGCCGATGGTCAATTCGCCCTGAGCACATGAGCCGCATCGCAGCAGACGACGACCGGGACTGTAAATGGGACGATCTGGCGCGAGCTCTACCTACACTGAGCCCTAACGAACAGGCCGCCGTTAAGGCAGCTCGACTAGTGCTGGCGCCACCAACAAAACGGCCGCGCAAGACAACTGCAGTCCATGAAGCATCGACTGAAATGCCTCAAGCGATAGCGCCCCCTGCTGCGACACCCAAGCCTTTCAATTGGGATCATGATGATGATGACGATGATGACGACGATTTCGCCGGTGCCTATACCGACGGCTATCGTTGGAGACGGTACCTAACCCGCGGCGCCGAGCTTGTCGTCGACAGGGAGATCGACAACTTTGCAGCGTATGGGGCCATCCTGGTGGTGATCGCCACACGGGAAGGCGTCGATTCGGCTGGAGGTGCACAGGAAGAGTACCAGTGCGAAGCACCATCAGGGGCGCAGCGCTGGTTCGAGCCCGATGAGATTGACGACTGCCTTGTCTACAACGGCAAAACGCGAGACATACGATGAGCACGAACTCTCCAGCCGTACACGGAATTCCTTACCTCCAGGCCAAGTCAGAAGTTGCTCTGCTCGATCGCGAGTCAGCTGACGACTTTGATCAGGTCGATGTAATCCAAGCGGATAGCGACATCGAAGCAGCCTGGATGTGGCTCCATGCCAAAGGAAAAAATCCGAAGACCAGGCGCGTTATGCAAAAGGAAGTGGAGAGGTTCATTCTCTGGGCAATGCACACCCTGGGTAAGCAGCTCTCACAGATCACGGTGATGGACATCAACCAGTACATCGACTTTATGGATAACCCCCAGCCGACTGAGGTTTGGGTATCACCTACAAAGCACAAGCGCTCGAACCCAGACTGGAGACCATTTGCAGGACCTCTTAGTAAAGCATCCCAGCAGTATGCCTTGATCCAGATTGGCAGCATGTACAAATGGATGATCAAGGGTGGACGCCTGAAAGCGAACCCCGTATCGCTCGTGGCAAAGCCACAGGTCGAAGTGGACTTAACAATCAAGCGACTGCTGCCCGAGGCTGCCATCGCCTTGGCATTCGAGGCTATTGCAGCGACCAAAAGCCCACGCAAACGGGCCCGTGACCATTTCATGCTGAGCCTGTTTTACATGACCGGTGTGCGGACGTTCGAAGCGACTGGGGCAACCATGGGCAAGATCAGGCGCTCTGCTAGCGGGGTTCTGTGGTTGGAGGTCCTGGGCAAGCGGAACAAAATTCGAGATGTACCGATATCCGATGATCTCTATGAGGACCTACTGCAGTATCGCGAAGCGTTCGGTTTGCCACGTGAGGTTCCAGTTAAGGACACAACCCCCCTCCTCCTAGCCTCGAACTCAAAGCTCAAACGCGCCCATAACGACACCATCCTGAAATCGATCAAAGACATCATGCATCGCGCTGCAGCCCTCGCTGTTGAGCGCAGCCTATTTGATTTAGCCGACCGGCTTGAAGAGGCCTCAACACACTGGCTCCGCCACTCGTGCTTTAGCCACCTGGCTAAAGCTACCGGCGACCTGGTGATGATCAAGGCGCTGGCTGGTCACAGCAAAATCGAAACAATCAGCCGATATCTGCACACTGAAGACGACGCTTTGCATGCAGGGGTCGTCCAAACACTAAGCACACCGCGACTACACCGGTAGTGTTGCCGCAGGCCAAAGGCCGCCGGCATCGAGGTCGAGCGGCTGGCCGCTGCCGCAGAATGAGGTCGCGCCAAGCGCTGCACAGGTCTGCTGAGCCCTGAGCTCCGACACACCTATGAGCTCCGTGACCTACTTCACCTCGCTCGATGCCTGGCCAACCGCGGGGCTCGCTCTAGGCCCCCTGCCTAGTTGTCCTTTGTTTTGTGCCTCTCCCTTACCTAATCCTGAACGCCCTACCCTCGACATTTCATGCCGCAAAACGGTCTAACTATCAATTCAGTCATGCGGTTGACAGCTGGTTCTTCGAGATCTGACCTAATGACAAACTTCGGTTTATGGCCTATCTCTATCTGGTAGAAACGCATTTATGCTTGTCTGACCGTATGGATTCGTATGAGAATGCGGTCATCCTACCTACTTGGCACTGGTAAATCACATGACTGCAGCTGCTACTCCCCTCGATCAGTACACTTTCACTGATTTCACTCAGTTAACCTTCACCCCACAATTTGTGGCTGAACGCTTGATGATAAGCACTCAGACCCTCAAGGCCATAGAGAAGGAAAACGACCTCAACATCGCTCGTGTAGCTCGTGGATCCGTTGAGGTTCGTAGCTACACGCTCGCTGACATGTTTTTGATCGCCTCGATTCGTCGCGGGAATGGAAACACTAAAGGCTTTTCCCGCCCCATCACCTGCTCTACGTACGTACAGAAGGGTGGCACCGCAAAAACCACCACGACCTGCAATATCGGCATCGAGTTCGCTTTGGCGGGATTCAAAACCCTGATCATCGACAACGATCCTCAAGCCGATGTGTCCAGCATGCTGGGCTATGATCCTGACCAAACAACCGAAGAGCTTGTAGAGCTTGGCCTCCCTGCTGATAGAGCTGTTGAGGGCCATCTCGGCAACTTGATTCGCCTCGGTAACTTCACTGAGATGACGCTAGACCAGGTAATCAAGAAACCTTTCGGCGAGCATGGCCCTCACCTCATCCCAGCGTTTGATTCTCTGGACGACATGGACGTTGTGCTACGGAATGCCCAGGGCGCCGACTTCCGGTATTCGCTTTTCATCGAGCGAGCCCGCAAAGGCCTTCTGCCGCACTGCGACCTGTCGAGCTATGATGTGATCATCATGGATAACGCACCCTCTGGAACTATGCTTTCCCGTAACAGCCTTGCCGCTGCTGATTTCCTGCTGTGCCCTATCCGTATGGACAAATTCTCCTTCCGTGCACTTTCCCGTCTGGCGCACAAGATCAATGAAATGAGCTCCGATTTCGGCCGGGCCCCAGAGATCGTTGCAATTCCCACCATGTACATGCGCAACCGCCCACGTCTACAAGCTAACCTCGCTCGCTTGTCCAGCTTGTTCCCCGGCAAGGTCACAGAACAACAGTTGTTCCACTCCGAGGACTACTCGAAAAGCTTGGAAGACGGTGTTCCTCTCTCCCTCTGGAAGCAAGGTAGCGAAAACTCTCTGGGGGCGTTCCGAAGCGTATTTGAGGAAATGGTTGGAAGAATCAAAACGGTTTTGGAGAAGGGTAAATGAGGAGCTCTAGCCCAATTGGCAAACCAACCGTAATCCCGACAGCTGAGGGTACGAGCAGCATTCAAGGTGTTCACGTACCTAAAGTGATTCCGGAGGCCAACCTCCGGCCGATGAGTGATGTGCTGAGTGAGTTGCACCTTGATGAGGACACAAGCAGCTCAAAAGAGCCGCTTGATCGTGCACCTGTTGCTCAGGCGGATCACGTTCATGAGCCGGGCCTTGATGACATAATCTTGAGCGGGGAGCGCTTGCCAGGCGAGGCGACGTTCTTGCCTTTGACGCTCATACGCCGAGGCACGTATCAGCCACGCCGCAAGTTCGACCCTGAGAAGCTGGGTCTTCTCGCAAACACGATTGAAGATAAAGGCCTCAACAACGCGATTATCGTTCGCCCTCTAGCGGACGGTACTTTCGAGCTGATTGCCGGTGAGCGCCGGTTCCTAGCCCATGAGCTGCTCCGCAAAGACCACATCTACGCGCTCATCCGTAATCTGTCGGATGCTGAAGCGGCTATCTTGTCGGTTACGGACAACGACGCCCGGGAAGACCTTACTGATTTCGAGCGAGGTGCGAGTTACAAGAAGCTTCTCGATGACAAGGTTGTGCAATCCCAGGCGGAGCTTTCCCGCCGTGTCGGCCGTAGCATGGCCACGATCAGCCGCTGCCTTGCTTATTTCAAGCTGCCTGTGGGTGTCATTTCACTGCTGGAAGAAGATCCTGACCTGATTGGTAATAGGGTTGTCTCGGAGATGGTTGCTCTAGCTGACAAGGGACATACTGAAACCGTACTGGCAGCCGCCAACCGAATTAAAGAAGGTGCGTCCCAGGACAGCGCAATCAACTGGGCCAAGGGCGAGGTCCGGCGCAAGACTTCTCCTCAAGCACCAATCCCTCCACGGCAGATCGACTATAAAGAGCGCACCCAATTGGACGCTCGTATTGATGGGCGCAAGTTGATCCTCACCCCTCCCAAAGGCATTGATCCAGCGGAGGTCCTCGCCTACATCGAGGAGATGCTCAAAGCTCGTAGCTAATTCGCTGCCACTCCGCCGCCGGGTCCTCCGGCGGCGTGGCGTCTACGCCCTCCCCCGGTTAATCCTCTGATATTTCTGGCTTTTCACGATTTCACTGTGAAAATCTCATCCTGCGTTTTCTCCTTTTAGCTCCTATTTTTCACAGTGAAATTCCAGGTTCCGTTGCCCAGTTTTCACTGTGAAAATCAGCTCGCTCGCATCTTTTCACAGTGAAAATTTCACTCATCATCGGGGGTGTCCCGACCAGGCGTCTGACTTAACAGTCGGCATTAGCCTGGTGATCAGATCTTGCTGCTCAAACCAACACGCACAACGCACCATTCACTGCATACTGCACAGTGATAACTGCACACTGCACAGTTACCACTGTGCACATCGTCCTACCTGCTTGGGCAGCAACGAAGATGCCCGCGTGGAGACCGTTTCACTGTGAAAAGGTCCATCGAGCTTGCCCCTCGCCCAGGCCGACTCCTCGCCTCCAGCCACTGCGCGCCGACTGGGGGAATTTGTAGCTCTCATACACGCTTCCCAATGAGACTGGAGCCCCGTCCTGACTGCCGGCTACAGGCTGCGCTCCAGAACTGAGCTCTAAGATCAACGAGAGCGATATCACTGGCATCTCCCACAGGCTGATGTCGGTGTCGATCAGATCCGCTCACCCTTTCACAGTGAAAAGCACCTCAACATGGGCCGGTGAACGAACCAGCTGCTCAGACTGGTCTGGGCAGTCCTACACTCGGCCTGCCTGTCTTTTCACTGTGAATGACCACGCATCAACTGCAAGCACTCAACCCCATGGCGAGGGTTTTAATCACCACCCTTTCACAGTGAAATCATGAGCTTTCCTGGACGTCATCTGCGCCTCGAACGATCCACATATAGTGGCAAGCATTGGGGATGACGAGGATAGGCCCCCCACGCTCTCAAATAGGCTTAAGCCGCCCTTTCACAGTGAAAGGGAATACCCAAACGTCGACTCAATGGGACCTGATGCAGTCCAAAAGCTGCAGCCTTTCACTGGGTACAACCAGGTTCTTGGTCGTGAGGCGAGCCGGTTAACACGGGCAGGCTGATACGCATCCCGCTGGGCTTTTCACTGTGAAAAGATCTCTCCCTGATCTTGAGCAACTAGCCAAGGGCGCAAGCACGCGACCTGCCTAATTTTTTCGGGTAAGCGGATTAAATGGTTGATCTTACCTTTGCATGAGAGTGAGACAGACCGGCATCTCATCGGATTATCTGGTTGATGCTTCACCTACTGCTGGTGCATGTTTCCTTCGCTAATTCCAGCAAGAACCCCACACGCCTCAACTTCCCGGTCATCGTTGCAACTCGCTCTCAGTGAAACGAGTTGTTTCTCAAGCGCTTGCAGAGCGGTTATCTGCGACCGCACATGAGAGATGTGATCATCGAGCAAGGCGTTGACGGCGGTACAAGGCTGATGAGGGTCGTCCTCATAGCTCTGTAGTTCGTGAATCTCAGCCAGTGACAGGCCCAGGATTCTGCAGCGACGGATGAAGGCCAGCCCCTCACCATGCTTCTCGGTATAGACACGGTAACCGTTGTCCTGCCGATCAGGCGGCGGCAACAAGCCCTGCTGTTCATAGAAGCGGATCGTCTGTGTTTCGACCCCTACCAACTGCGCCAACTGACCAATGCGCATCAGCCTCCTCCCCAACGGATTCTTTACTCTATTGACCTTATAGTAGCTTTATAGTTTTAAATGGTACCACAACATTGTTCAAGTGGAGTCGTATCATGAGCAAATCCTGTGGTGGCGCCTGTGGCGGTGATGCAACGTCCGCAGCGGATACCGATATACAGGCCTCCTCCGAGGCGCCAGGGAGATGGGTCAGTGTTTATGCCGTGCCGAAGATGGACTGTCCATCAGAAGAACGAATGATTCGCCTAGCCCTGAACGGCTTTGAGGAGATTCGGGCGCTGTCCTTCGACTTGTCGAACCGCCGGCTGAAGGTCGTGCATGACGGCGAGGTCGAGCCCGTCACCTCGAAACTGAAGACCTTGGGGCTAGGCGCCTCGCTTCAGGAAACCGTCGCTGCAAATCCGGAGACCATCAAGGCCGCCGAGTTTTCGGCAGCTTCTGCTAAGCAAGAATCCGGGACCCTGCGCTGGTTGCTCGGCATCAATGCACTTCTGTTCGTGGTGGAAATGACTGCCGGTCTGATCGCCCGGTCCACCGGCCTGATTGGAGAATCCCTGGACAATTTTGCCGATGCGGCGGTGTACGGGCTTGCCCTTTATGCGGTTGGACATAGCGTGAAAATGCAGGTACGTGCCGCGCATCTTGCTGGTGTACTGCAACTGATCTTGGCTGTGGGCGTGCTCGTAGAGGTGGTGAGACGCTTTGTATTCGGTAGTGAGCCTGAATCGCTGGTGATGATGGCTATCGCATTCGTCGCATTGATTGCCAATACCAGTTGTCTGCTGCTCATATCCAAACATCGGGAAGGCGGGGCGCACATGAAGGCAAGCTGGATATTCTCGGCCAACGACGTGGTGATCAACCTGGGGGTCATCACCGCCGGCGCCCTGGTCGCGTGGACCGGTTCCAATTATCCGGATCTGATTATCGGCACCATCGCGGGGGGCATTGTACTTAACGGTGCCAGACGCATTTTGGCGTTGAAGGGTTAAATAATGCTCATTATTGGCAAAAAGCTCTCGCCGTATGCCCTATTGTCCATATCGGGCCTGCTGGCAGCGTCTGATCAGGCTGTAAAGTGGCTGGTGCAGCAATCAATGGCCTATGGCGAGTATGTTTCGGTGACCCCGTTCTTTAACTGGGTGCACCTATGGAACACCGGTGCCGCATTCAGTCTTTTTGCGAATGGTGGAGGCTGGCAGCGCTACTTTTTTATCGGAATCGCGGTAGTGGTCTCGATTTTTCTGATCAAGCTGATCCTTGAAAATCGTCATAAAGGAGAAGCCATCGCTTACAGTCTTATCCTCGGTGGCGCCATGGGCAACCTGATTGACCGGGTCTTTCGCGGCTATGTTGTGGATTCCTTTGATTTCTATTGGCGAGACTGGCATTGGCCGGCCTTCAACCTGGCTGATATTGCAATTGTCCTCGGTGCCTTACTTTTCGTTTCCAGCAGCTTGTTGGGTAAAAAAGCAAACACCAATGCCGAGTCGGATGGATCTGACTGACACCTACGCCTATACAACACCATGACCGAACTTCCCGACAACATCCTTCACCTGCCGCAATACCAAGTACTGGGCTGCAAATCAACCGACGACGAAATGCACTTCCAGGTGGACGTGCCCGATCCCATCGCCTGCGAGGAATGCGGCGTGCAGGGTGAGTTCGTACGGTTCGGCAAGCGTGACGTTCCCTATCGTGATCTGCCCATCCACGGCAAGCGGGTCACTCTCTGGGTGGTCCGCCGCCGATACACCTGCCGGGCCTGCAAGACAACATTCAGGCCCCAGCTACCGGAGATGGTGGACGGATTCCGTATGACACTGCGGCTGCATGAGTACGTGGAGAAGGAATCCTTCAACCACCCCTACACCTTTGTGGCGGCACAGACCGGCCTGGACGAGAAGACGGTGCGCGACATCTTCAACGCCCGCGCCGAGTTCCTGGGGCGCTGGCACCGCTTCGAGACGCCCCGCATCCTGGGCATTGACGAGCTATACCTGAACAAGCGCTACCGCTGCATTCTGACCAACATTGAGGAGCGAACCCTGCTCGACCTGCTGGCCACCCGCCGCCAGGACGTGGTGACCAACTACCTGATGAAGCTGAAAGACCGGCAGAAGGTCGAGATCGTCAGCATGGACATGTGGAACCCCTACCGGGCAGCGGTCAAGGCTGTGCTGCCCCAGGCCCGTATCGTGGTCGATAAGTTCCATGTGGTGCGCATGGCCAACGATGCCCTAGAGAGAGTGCGCAAGGGCCTCAGAAAGGAGCTGAAACCGTCCCAGAGCCGGACTCTCAAGGGAGACCGGAAAATCCTGCTGAAACGCGCTCACGAAGTCTCAGACCGGGAGCGCCTCATCATGGAGACCTGGACAGGCGCGTTCCCGCAACTGCTGGCCGCCTACGAGCACAAGGAGCGCTTCTACGGCATCTGGGACGCCACCACACGGCTCCAGGCAGAAGCCGCCCTGGACGAGTGGATAGCCACCATCCCGAAGGGCCAAAAGGAAGTCTGGAGCGATCTGGTCAGGGCAGTGGGAAACTGGCGCGAAGAGACCATGACCTACTTCGAGACGGACATGCCCGTCACCAACGCTTACACGGAGTCCATCAACCGACTGGCCAAGGACAAGAACCGTGAAGGGCGCGGTTACTCCTTCGAGGTGATGCGGGCACGAATGCTCTACACCACGAAGCACAAGAAGAAGGCACCGACTGCGAAGGTCTCTCCTTTCTACAAGAAAACCATCGGTTACGGACTGCCGGACTTCGCAGAGGAACTCAACTACGGAGTCGATCTATCAACCATCTGAGGGTGGTATCAGATTGATGGGGTGAAGGTGCCCCATCAACCATTAAATCCGTATACCCATTTTTTCACTGTGAAAATCGCGCCTCATTTTCCGATCCAGGCTGTGTGCCTCAAACCATCTACCGGCCATGGGATGCAGTTGCACCTTAAGAGCTGTCTTGCCGGAGGGGGCCTTGCATTTCACAGTGAAAAGGAACAGTCCCGAGCTGCTGGGCTGATGCTACCCAGCGCCTTAGCCCTTGTTTGGGTAACGCTTGTACGGTCGCTCCGCCTCTACCTGATGCACACCGGCAGGTCGACCCTCATCATGGATAGCTTTTCACAGTGAAAAGGCATCCCCGGCTTAGAGCCACTGGCCGAGAGCAGCTCGAACGAGATATGCCAGGTTTTCACTGTAGAAACCTGGTCACCAGATTCTAAGTTCCAAGCACCACGACTCTCAGCTTTTGCTGTTAACGCATGTACCTACTTTCCAGTAGATGACTCCACTTGAGTGGCTCCAACCATTTCACCGTGAAAAGGTAGACCTGCGCTGCCCCAAGGGGGAACAGCTTGATGCTTCCCAAGCGACTCAATCATTCGGAGCATCAACGAAGCGTCGCCTGACCAGACCTGATTTACACGAGCAGGCCGATCAACATCTCGCGGGCTTTTCACAGTGAAAAGGTTTCCCAGGTACAGAGCCACATGCCAAGGCTTGAAACACGAGAAGGTTGAGACTTTTCACTGTGAAAACTAGGGCACCTCGATCGCTGTTCCAGGACGTGTGTCTCTGCCTGGTTGGTCCCTGGCATTTCACAGTGAAAAGGGATGTCTCATGCCAGGCCATAGATCCTGGTTTGATGCTGCCCAAGCGACTCAACCTTTAGCGGCAAAACCCAACGGTCAGCTCTGGTTGTGGAAAGCCGACAGGCATCATCCGGGCTGACTAGGGAGCGAGCACGGCTGACTCGATTAGCGGATATAGGCCAGTACCCATTCCCACGGTTTGTGCTAGCAGGTCCTAGGTAGGTCCTGTACCACCACAATGGAGTACCGTCCTATCCTTCGCGTGCTTTAGGTTCACGGAGCCAAACCACAACCTGCTATCATTCGATTCATATAGCGTACGTTTACGTGTTACATAGCGGATACACAACCATGTGCTGCATATCAGCAGTACAACCTATGGCGTAAACGCCCCCAAATCAGATCTGGAGAAACGCATGTCTATTGCACTGGTATTGAGTGAAGGCTCTGGAACCATCTTTGAAAACAAGAACCGCACGTCTGACGCAGCACCTGTGATGGTCGGCTACATGGAGTTCCCGCTGAACAAGGAGCGCAACCAGAAGCTCAAGCTTGAGGTAGCCGTCTGGGTCAAGCAGAAGCAGGGTACGAACGATAAGTTCTATTCGCTGTCGGTGGGTGGCATCAACGCGAGCCTCTTCAAGGAGGCCGACAAGAAGGAAAAGGGTCCCGACTACGCGGGGAGCTTCGGCTTCAACCACGAAATGCGGATCGCGGGATGGCGTAAGGAAGGCGTTGACGGTGGAGCACCATTCATCAGCCTCTCGGTTTCACCCAAAGTAAAGCCAGCTAGCCAGCAAATGCCATCAGCTGATGCTGCAACGCCAAACAGCCAAACGCCGAATGGTGCAGTGGATACAGGTGATCCAATGTTCGCATTCTGATAAACCCCACGACCCCGCCTTAGCGGGGTTTTTTTTTGCCTGTCGAATTGGCCAGGCACCACCCACGCTGGCGTAAGGGCTCTAACAACAGCATGGTAGGCAGCTACTGCAGTATGCGAAGTGACTGAGAGGCAGAGTGCTGTAGGAGGGCGGCTAACATGAGCGCCGGAGCGGTTGTCTAGCACCAGTCGGCCCCTTCGCAGCAAACTCGCTACACACATCAAGCCAGAGAGCCGCTGCAGAGCAGGTCACAGGCCATGACTGACCCGATTCCGTTGCCAGTTGATCTACCGCTGAACGCACCACAACCTCGTTACCACTAACCGCAGCGATTTCGCCGGCAGAGATGATGGGATCTACGGTTAACGAGCAACGTGACCACCCAAGCCTGCCCCCTTGTTCGGTTTGCTCTGGTCGACTCGATCGCCCATCGCGGGTTAAGCCCCTGCCACATCCATCCGGCACCAGGGCTCCAGCACGCCCGCTCAACGGCAGATTGTTGACCTGCCATCGCTGTGCTCATTGGTTTTCACGTGAAAACCTGGCGCCGTCAAATTGTGCCATTGCTAGATGAACGCCCCTCTCAACGGCCCGTCCCCCTGGATCCGCCGGCCGATATACGAGCTAAAGCAGCGAATTGTGCCATTGCTAGAGGATCGAGAGCGCCTAGATTGCCAAATGTGCCACGCCTAGAGCCTAAAGCAGGATCCGCCCACCAAATGTGCCATCGTTAGATGATGGTCCTGGAGATAGCGTCCACTCCAGATGTGCCACGCTTAGTGCAGTAGCTCATCTGGCTTATGCCACTTTTCACAGTGAAAACTATATCAACGATGCCGTTTACGAGCTCCGTTCAACTAGTACAAAGAGACGGAGGCAATGTGCGTCGAGTCTATCAGGTAAGAGAGGGGGTCCACGGGGGGGGCTTACTACCCTTGCCCCCTCAATTGTGCCATCGTCAGGGGCAGTGGAGGCTCTGTAGGTGTCTGATAAGGCTCAAGAATCGAAATGTGCCATCGTTAGAGCATTGCTAAAGCAATTGCTGAGGATTAGCGCGTTTGGGTGCCGCGAATCTTGGGGAAGAGTGCCATCGTTAGGGCTCGCACATATGCCCAGTTATGAGCCGCAGATAAGCTGGAGGCACCGTATTTATTGGGCTCCAGCAAATTGTGCCATGCCTAGGAAGCCCAATCCCTAGGGACGGCACATTTCAGGAGATCCTCTAGCAATGGCACAGGAAGGTACTAAACGTGGCACATAGCTCTAAGGATGGCACTGGCGACATCTAGCCCCGGCACATAAGCCTAGAAAGATGGCACTGTTGGCCCTGGAGATGGCACAGAAAAATGGCTGTAGCCCTTGTGGCGTAAGGGTTTGGGGGCTTCACTAACAAAGCTTTAAAAAAGCAGTGAAAACAGAAACAAGCTGTTGTAGGTTTTTTGCTTTCGCAATTTTGAGTCAAAAGCGAAGAGCAAAAAGCACTCTCTAGGCATGGCACAATTTACCACTGACGGTGGAACCGTAATTTCGTTGACCGGACGACAATTGATCGAGTAATGTGCCACCACAGTCACTGATGGCACAATTCACAATGGACTCAGAAACCCCCACACCGAGAGCTCCGCGAGCAAAGCGTACAACCGGAGCAACAACGGAAACTAGTCCAGCGAGACGCAAGAGAGCACCAAAGCTCCAGGTCGTTCGAGATGTCGAACCATCCAAAGCCGTTGAGCTGAGGAAGGCTACCGAAGCCCTGTCAATGCGAAACGTCTCCGCCACTAGTGACTTCACCTTCCTACAGCGAAAACTCTACAACACGCTCCTGCAGTTCGCCCAGCAACGGCCACGGGAGGAGATGGTTCACGAGATCCCGATTCGAGACGTCGAAGACAACATTGGACACACCACGTCCAATAGCCGCGACTACCTCAAAAAGGTGCTCGTGAGCATGTCGCAGACGCAGGTTGAGTTTGACTACAAAGGTGAGAGCCCTGGCCGAAAAAGCGAGTGGGGTATCGCAAACCTAATTGCTGAAGCCTACATCCTTGAGGATGGGCAAACCCTGCGCTTCTCGTTCCCACCAGATCTGAAACGCCGGCTGCTCGACCCAGCGATCTTCAATTTGATCGATCTGCGGATGCAGTACCACTTTTCAAGCTTTTCAGCGCTCACGCTCCACGAGATCACGTCACGCTATTTTGGTTCACCCATGGGTGAGACCTACCGTGCGCACTGGTCTGAGTGGAGCGTTGTGTTATCTGGATCAGCCACTCCGCACGCCGAGTTTCGCGATTTCAACAAGATGCTTGGTCGTGCTATCGACCAGGTCAACAGCATCGAGCGAAGATTCCGCATCACTCCGCACGTGACCAAGGCCAACCGGAAGATGGATAAACTCTGGTTCAAATTGGAGACCTTGGTTCAACCAGGCTTAGACTTGGGACCATCCCCGGAGCTGGTTAGCCAGGACGTATCCAAGCGCCTGAAAGCACTGTCCTTGAGCAAAAAGGATATCGATGAGCTCGGGATGACTCATGATGAAGAATACCTCCTAGCTCAAGCTGACTACACAGAAGCGCAAATGCGCAAGGAAGGGGCCAACGTTGCAAGTCCCGCGGCATATTTCAAGGCTGCGGTCGCCAACAACTACGCCAAGGCGCCAACCCAACAGAAGGGAGTGGAATCTGGCAAATCCCAGAAGCCATCGGCTAACGCTACTAAGCCAGCTGCGAAACCAAAGCCAGCGCCGAAAGCAGCACCAACGAATCAAATGGCAGACCTTTTGGAGCAGTGGGGAGCTGCTCAACGCGAGACTATCCGTGGCGAGTTCCAGGGGTTGTCGGATGAAGAAAAGAACGAGCTGGCAGAGAAGTATGACGCCGAGCTGAGGAAGGATGACTTCGCTTACGGGCAGTACCGAACCAAAGGATTGACCCCTATGGTGACCAATTGCTTGGTGGCAATCCTGTTCCAGGAACGCTTCCCTGAGACTCCGACCCCGGAAACGCTCCTTCAATTCTTGCTTAGTGCCGGCAAGATCTGACGCTTTGTTACGCGGGCTTAGCCATTTGCGCGGTCCGCTGCACCAGGTTCAATAGGGTATCGGCCGAAAGGTAAGGGGCATTCTTTAGCATTTGCTCAATGAGCAAGGTCACAACCCCGAAGCAGTCGCCTGGACCTATGGGTACCGATCTCGGCGGACGGCCTTTCGTGTTCACCGAGATGAACACTTTCCCTGGCTGATTCTCGATGGTGAACCATTTTTCGTTCTGCGCACCGTGGCCTTTACCATCGAATTTCGTCTGCATCTGCATGAAGGTGGCCAGCACACCAGGCAGCTCGCGGCCAGAAAGCTGAATACTGATTTTTTCGGCCCAGTTGAACGTCCGGGACGCGGTTGCTTCGGCAGCTTCGATCCGAATCGTATGCTCTCCGCTTCTGGTTGTATCAGATTGGAAGCACAAGGCCGCCTTCGCCCCGTAAACATGCCGAGTGACGAAGGTCTTCTTGTCTGCAGACTCGCTCGATAGCTCAGAGGTAGCTGGTTCTTCACTACTCTGGATTTCGGCGGCCTCTATCAACACCTCTTGTTCCTCAGGGGAGGAGAACTGCTGATGTAAGCTTCTGTAGGTGTCACAGAGATACCTGCCAATATCTGAGTCAGCACACCCGCTATCCGACCACTGCTTGAGCTGCTGAGAAAATTTCGGCCCTTCGACCTTCCCGATGTTGATCAGCACAGGCAAAGACGGTTGTGGCAGATTGGCTACGCGGATGCGCTCGACACACCCCGGGAGGATCGTGAAAAAAATCCCTTTGAGGTAGTGCAGGGCAGTGTGGTCGCCAGCTTGCGCCCTTTCGATCGCGTCACTAAGGGCATCGCCCTCTGATTGGTAAACCTCATCGAGCACATCGCTGGACGGTATTGGGATTCGCAAACTAGAGAGCTTGGCGGATGCAGACTGGGCATCAAAACGCATATAAGAAAACCCTTGGCTCAAGAAATACCGTTACTTGCCTAACGGATACTAGCAATACAGGAAATTCTTATCAATACGTGTTATATGCTCTATTGGTATGCTTGGATTGCCCTATAGTATTTCTATGTCTAAGGCTTTGTTCAGCTCATCTTCTATGTCGACTGAGCAGCCACCCAGCAAGAAATCAGATTTCTCCAGGACGCCAAGTGCCATCATGATCAGTGGGGTTCCGATATCAATATGCTTCGCCACGACCCTGATCGCTGAAAGATCACGCAGTGAGGGTTTTGGGCGCCCAGTGCGCCATGAGTTGAGCTTTTCAAAAGGGACATGAATTTTTTCGGCCGCCTCCTTTAGGTTCTCAGACCAGGTGGCTGCGATCAGTTCATCCAGGATGAAGGTTGGAGAAGAGGCGACGTCTGCCTTTGTGACGTCCTCGAAATAGGCTGCAGTCTCATGGCTCTCGCTGACTGCTTTCGCATTGAACATCGCGGACTGCTGGATAAGGCAGTAATCCGACCAGCGGAAAACGTCCGCCATCTGCAGCACTCGAAAACCAGAACAGTCAAGAAATGCAGCGATCAGGTCGATTCGTTTTCGATCCAGTTCGTCGTGGAGGGCACGCGGCTTGGCTTTTGACTCATCCCCAAAGCAACTCGCTAACGTGTCAGCGGTGAAACCACAAGCTTTGCTGGCTTCTTGGAAAGGGAGCGATAGCAGTTCAGATCTATCGATTATGGCCTGATAAAGGCGGAGCCCTGGGTTCACTACAAATCCTTCTCTCTTAACCGATCATCAGCACAGATTCAGACACACGTTGTCGGCAGGTATCCAACAAATCATGAGTGAGACCTAAGGAATTTATGATCTCGGTGTCCATCTGATCTGCGAGTGACGATCTATCCAACCCCATAACCACGCCGTAAGCATAGGTCGAGGATACTGATAGCAATTGGCCAAGGATATCGGGTAGCGGTGATCTATTGGAATACGTTTGCAGCGCTTTTTGAATTGGGGCCGGGAATTTCCAGCGTTTCAGCAGCTCTGCACCAACCTCAGCATTGTCAAATCCTAGCTGAATCTGCTCTACGGGACGTCGGCCCGCGAAGTCGAATGGATCTACGGACTCTACTACGACACAAGCTTCTTCGGGGATTACGAGGTGAATGAGTAGTGCGCCAATGCCTTGCATCAAACCAGTCGTAAATGCGACATCTCGGTCAGCTCCGATGCTCTCGGCCAGAAAGGAAGCCATGAATGCGGTATGCAAACCCATCTTCCAGTAGGTCGGCATATCAATGCCTGGGGCGTCCGGCAGCGCCTTCAATAGGCCGGTGGTAATGATGGTGGTTCGGAAATTGTGAATGCCAATGGTCGATATGGCCTCTTCAAGACGGGAAATAGTACCGCTCCTGCCGAAATAAGCAGAGTTTGCAGTGCGTAGCACCTTCGCCGCGAGAGCCTGGTCAAGGCTCACGGCTTTCACAATGTTTGCCAGCGGTACTAAAGGGTCCCTCGACATCGCTAGCAGTTCCATTACCACCGTGGAGATCGTTGGTAAGGCTGCAGGATTCTGAAAAATTTTTGCCAGGGGTTTCATAAAAATCTCAATGAGAATATGAGTCAGCTATCCAGAGGTAGAATGTCAAATTGTAACGTCTTGATGGGGCATGGTCATTAATCATTCAAGGAGTGAGGCTCAACGCAGATGGGATCAAATGGCCACAGTGAAGTAATTACTCAACTTTTTATCTCGTACAAATACGCCTACAGTATCACTATCCCATGGTTTGGTATTTTACGTTATGTGTTCGTGATTTCACTTTATAAACGCATGTGACACATCCCTTGAAGCAAGGCCGTTAGGCGAGAAGCCTTAACAGCACACTCTTTCAGGAGACCCCACATGATTTCGCACCCTCAACACACTCAAGCGCAAACTCGATCCCTGCTGATTTCCGGGCTGTTCCCCAACGGGGAGCTGTTCTCACATGAGGTCCATGCCGACTCATCCTACGAAGCCCAGATCAAGGTGCTTGCCCAGTGTCGCTACAGCGATTTTGGGGGAGACCTAGATGTCACCGGGCTCGCGGATGCTGCGACTGGTTCGTCTGTTCAGGACGCACTTCTGTCGGCTGGCCAGGACCTCCTCAGTGAAGTTGAAGCTGTCGAGTATGTGATCCACACCGTTCAAAATTCCCTCGACAAAGGCCGTATCTTCTCTGCTGGTTCTGCCAGCGAGTTGAGCGCCTTTGTTGAGTTCTTCGACCTCATCCTATCCGAAGCCCCTCATACGTTTGACGGTTTATGTTCAGGCGCTACGGTGGCAGATGATGAGGAAATTACCCTTGATTTCGAAGATTCCAGTTCCGCCGAGTTTGCGCTCGTACCGGCCGATGCACTGCTGGTGCTGGCGACTGCGGCACTGGAGGAAGGGAGGGCTGCTGCCGCATATCAAGTACTGACGATGGCGAGCATCACCCGTGTTGCACTGAGCAAGGCCTGCATTCGGGCCTTGGTTTAAAAAGGACCTTCTGGACATTCTCCAGAAGGTCCTTTTTTTTTACCACTGTATTTTCAGTTGGTGTAACTCGCTGATGCGCGCACACAGCTGATCCTCGATGAGAATCACCTGGCCTTTCAGTAGCACTCGAATACTCGCAAAGTGTTCACCCTGCACCCATCCCGCCCGCACAGGATCAACAAGACATTTGATACGGCCAGTCAGATCGGATGCGATAAAGATCAACCCCATTTCCCCATCAATGCATGTGGTTTCGGGTGGTTCTGCAATCAAGTAAACACCCTCAAAGCTCCGGCCAGCTAGAAGTGTTGCTATGTGGTGGTGATGGCCGCTTGCCGCATAGGTTTCAGCGTTGCAAATCATAGAAATTCCGTTGAGTCAGTAGAAAATGCGCTGTACCTAAGGTATAGTAATTCTTTATACAGATTAGTTATATTTACTTTTCTGAATCTTACATCATTGAGGGTTACAGATGAGCAAGCTGGCTGAGTTTCGCGCTGCTGAAAAAGCTCTGCAAGAGCAACTTTCTGCCTTGGAAGCGCTGAAGAATGATTCTGGTCTGCAGCGCGAAATTGAATTCGAAGAGAAGCTCAAGAGCTTGATGCAAGAGTACGATGCGAATTTGGGCAAGGTAATCGCTATTCTCGATCCGGCTTCGGTTCAGCGCAAATCGTTTACAAGCCCTGATAGCAATCGCCAGCAGCGCAAGCCACGTGAAGTCAAAGTCTACAAGAACCCACACACCGGTGAGACTATCGAGACCAAAGGTGGCAATCACCGGCAGCTGAAAGAGTGGAAAGCGCAGTGGGGCGGTGATGTCGTTGAAGGATGGAAGAACTAAGCAAGCCTAGCTCCTCAGCTGAAGACCGGCCGCAGAGGCCGGTTTTTTGGGCCATAAAAAAACCCGCATATGTGCGGGTTTATATTTAAGAGCGCTTACCTTGAAGCCGCTGCTCTACAGCTTTTCTCATACGAATTTCGTAGTCAATCCGCTGCTCATACCGAGCTAGAGCCGTTGCATCGGGCTTGGTCTCGTTGTTGCGCCACCGGTAAATCGTCATTTTGGTCACCCCAAGTGTGGTGCCCATGTCTTCGTCGTCATTGGTACCGAGGCGTTTCATCCAATCGGTCAGAATGACGCTCATGTCTCGGTCGAAACGCTTAAGGCGTTCCCTGCGGTGCGGTTCTTCTGCCAGAAGTCCCCGAGCCTTTTCCATTACTTCATCCGGCACCGACGCTGTACGACCATAAATGTAGGAGGATAGGCGAGGGAGACCGATACCCAGGGCAAAGGCATAATCTTGATTGCGCAAGCCCAGGTCAGAGCCAATCTTGACCAATTCTTGCTGATCTGCCGAAAGCTCGGCACGGCTGCCGCCGCGAGGACGCTTGGTGCTAGCGTCAGCTGGTTTGGTTTGTGACGTAGTGTCCGTCTCGTGCTCTTCGTCCGAAGGCTTAGGTTGTACAAGGCGCACCATTGGATCTTGATCCATGGCATAAATGCCGGAACTGGCCACTGTTTGTTCTCCGTTGATCACTCGTTTAAGTGCTGCGGCCATTTTGATGGTGGCAGCTTCTGTATCGATATCTCGATCGTGGTCTACTTCTACCTGGTCGGCAAGACCGACCTGCTCCAGCTCTTCACCCTTTTCCTGCATGTCCTCGATGGAGCGATGATTGATCAGTAGCTTCTGGCGGTCCCGGAGGACTTCTCGACTTACGTTATGCGCTACTGCGTAGACAACGGCATACACAGCGTCTTGATCTTCGATTTTTGCCAGCATCGAGCCAAAGAAGACCTCAAGCGTCCTTTGCATGACCTCATCAAAATCTGTGAGTTCGCACTTGTTCTGCCGAAGCTTCACCCTGCAGATTTTGCGGACGCGCTCATCGCGGTCCATCTCGTAGGCCAAGCGGTTTACAAAGGTGCGCGATCGGTCCGTGTTCGAGATGTAAGTCCCGCACAGCTTTTCGAAGGTCGAGGGAGGGCCGGAAGGCTCGGAGGAGGGGAGATGCTCGATGTCGGTGCCTAGTGCAAGCCCTGAAGCAGTTTCTTGCTCCAGGGCTTCAAACTTTTCTACTGCCATAAAGGGCTCGTTGATTTATCAATCCTACGCAGCCACGGTATCCACAGATCGATCCAGTTGAGGGAGAGCGACACTCCTGAATTGCGCCAGAGAACTGGAGACATCAAGGAGGACATTGATGCCGGCAGCCAAGATCTCAGTCTTGATCTCAGGGTAGGCACTCATCGCTTGCTCGATCCGCTCACCTACTATCCGCATCTGGTCCGCTCTGTTGAGGTCATCCACCCCAAACACTGTGCTGGGGTTCTGACCAGGCTCAACACCAAGGGCGTCCAGGCCGATCTCGATTGGGGAGTACTCGTGAATCATGAAGCATTACCTCTGGTAGCGGCCACATAGGGTCGCCTTTATTGATTATACGTACGTGACAGATAACGTCAATCAAATCCATAACGCGTATGTGGAAGATTGGCAGGTTTCAATCGTTGTACTGTGCATTACGCAGGCATGAGATTGGTGAGGCAGGAGGGGTCAGATACAGGTCAGCTGGATTGCCTGTTCGAAGCCGAACAGTGCCGCACGAACCTCTGTGACATCAGATGCAAAAGTTGACGCGATGACGACACCTGCAAGCAAAATTTCCGTCTTAGCTTCTGGGAAGTCTGTCATCGCTTTGCGCATGCACTTCGACGCGCACTTGTTGGAGCAGCTTTTATTGAATCTCGGGCAATTTGGCTTGCCATCTGTTGAAAGGCACCCGAGCGACGAAAGACCAATTTCCGTAGCTCCCTGGTATGTGTCAAAGCTGAAAGACATACAGTATCCCTATCTAGTCCGTTGATTGGCGCTGTTTGTCAAATTATAGGGACGTGATGTCGGAGGGGTCAACGAATCGGCGCCAGAAAAGTTCCGTAGTAAGCTAACTTTAATGCGTGCAAAATTTGGTATGCACGATTTTATGTCTGCAAAAATGCGGTTTAGGGATGGCGTATCGAAAGTGTAGTTTATTTTTGGAATAAAAAACCAGCACCTTAAATAAGGCGCTGGTTTATGTGGTGCAGTTAGAGAAAGACATCGCCATCAGGAACAATGAGAATGTCGTCTGAGGTGTCTACCATGCTGGTTTCACTCTCGAACAGGTCTCCGGTAGATCCAATTACAGGTATAGCCTTTACTTTGCTCGGTTGCGTGGTCCTTTTTGTCAGGATGGCACACTGAGCAACGTTAGGCTGCTTTACTGTCGGGCGCGGGCTTATGCCGTTGCTTTGGGGGAGGCACTTGAGGCTTGAGGCGTTGCTTCTTTTGGGGGGATATGGAATGTCGCTCAGGTCATAGGACTTAGGCGTATCCCGCTTGCGCTGAGGTTGCTCTGTATGTCTGTGTTCGTATGTTTTGCGAGATCTAAATTCCGAGGGGGGGGGCTGAGTCTGGAGTGCTGGCCAGTATGTAAAAT
Organism: Pseudomonas sp. C5pp; assembly: GCF_000814065.1. NCBI lineage: Bacteria > Pseudomonadati > Pseudomonadota > Gammaproteobacteria > Pseudomonadales > Pseudomonadaceae > Pseudomonas > Pseudomonas sp. C5pp. The sequence continues at coordinate 101,424 of NZ_JWLN01000017.1, forward strand.
CCCCTGTTTTCCACCAGGCAATTACTGGGAAACATATAAGGACTGTCAAAACAAACAGCGTTAGCTTGTTCGCCACATCTGTCATTGCCACTAAAACAATGTAAATAAAGATTGTGACAAACCAAGTGGATACATGCCTATTGATACGTTTCATTCGGTCTCCTGGGTTTACCTTATGAAAGGTGATGCTGCACATGGCTGTGCAAACAGAAGGCAAAAAAAACCCCCGTTTCCGGGGGCTGTGTGGCGTTAGAAGATGAAATCCCTCTTCAGGTCTTGAGTCGTTGGTTGAGATGCTGGCTGGCCAGAGTGTGCGGTTGGAGGAACAGTGTATGGGTTCTTCACCGCCGGTAGCGCAGGGATACTCAGGGGGGCACCCAACTGATCCCGAACAATCACACTCTCTACAGAGGGGTTCCTGTAGGCATCAATTTGGCTTTCAGTCAGCGTTACACCGTGTGCCCTTAGCAAGGCACGCCAGTCGACCTTCCCTTTACGTGCGGAAAGCAGAACAGAAACACCATCACTTTGATGTCGTTTGCGGCCTGGGGGCATCTGCGATAACAGAGCACTCCGGGCTGCCTCCTCGCGAGCAGTGGCTTCCTGAAGGACCCGGTTTGCTTGCTGCCAGGCGGCCGCTGCAGCCTCCCATTCATCAGTGCTCCATTTTCCTGTTTGTAGCCGGTCCCAAAAGTCGAGCTCGGCCTTGAGGATTTGATCTATCCGCTTCTGATTTCTAGGGACCTTGAGCAGCACCCCGTTAGATCCGTCGAAGGAGTAGTAATGAGCGAAGCGGGCTTCAGCAACAAAGATCTGGTGCTGAACCTGGTCAATGTATTCCGGTGGGACGATTCCTTTGAGTGCAAGCCCATGAGCAGTCTCCCCGGGGCATTTGATCTCAACTGGGATCTGCTGGAAGGGGTCGAAGCCATCTAGCGATGCACGGATGATCGGTATTGAGTCACTTTCAGCGATGATGGGCGTTACGGTGCTGCCGGTGTGCCTTTCGTAGGCAGCCCTTGCTACGGGCTCCAACTGATGGCCCCTAGCGCGAATTCGATCGACAAAGGGGTTCGCTGGCGGGGGAGGTCCAATGCCTAGCCTGAGACGGAAGAGTTCGTATGAGCTTCGGAACTTCGACGTCCCCATAATTTGGGGCGCCTCACTAGCTCCGATCCCTCCACTTCGCCAGGCAAACCATGCAGCTGAGTTTTGCTGAGCCTCTGGGCCCGTGATGATGCGCATTGCCATGTTGCGATCTCCTGGAAACGTGACCTGCACCGGAACGGTGGGAGGCCTGATAACGGGAGATGCATAACGTACTAGCTGAATCTTGATGCCCTTGGTTAGCTCCATGAGCAAAGGGGGGAGAGGAGAAGTGAGGGGGGAGGGCGCAAACCCTGAAGACCGGCTGCCAAGCAGCCGGTCGCATACGGCACCAGCGTTATTCGCCGATCCTCATCGTGCGAGGAATACCCAGCTTAGCGTTTTGCATACGCAGATCATCCAGCGTCATCGAGGGATCTGACGACGCAGCAGCTGAACTGGCGCAGCCCCGGAAATTTTGGCAAACCGTGTGGATTACCAGGTTCGTTCCAGCGAGGTTGTCGACGTTCTGGCCGTTGGTGTTTTGTGCAGCGTCAGATGCTGCGGTTAGGCCTGAGGTGACGTTGTTCCCCAGTACTCCGGGGTCACTGCAACTGCTCAACAGTAAGCAGGTCGTGAGAGAGACAGCCACGGACGCGCCCGTAGCCACAGCATTGCCAACGGCAGTATGGGCTTCTTTGTACTCTGAGGCTGGACCCGCATAGACCTCACTGATTGTGTAGGTGACCTTGGCATCGCCCGCAGTCTGGTTGTAGCCAGCTTTCTTGAGAGCCTCATTCACATACGCAGTCATATCAGCCAGGGCGGCGTCTTCGGTTACAGCCTTTACTGTCAAGCCATCCACAAGCCGTGCGTTGATCTGAGCTGCTTGAACGCGTACCGAGCCTTCCTCAACGGTGATTGGTTTTGCGGCACAGCCTGGTAAGGCGATGATGACGCAGGTGGCAGCTAATGCGGCGATTGCTTTGTTGATCACGTGGAGGCCTCAGGAGTCTTGATAACATGTAACTATAATACTGGGGTGAGGTGCTCCAGGCTAGTGGCAAAATGATTGTGCCGAAAGTGGAGTGGCGCATCGATGCGGGATTGGGCAATTCCGTAAATCCCCATCAGAAGCTCGCGGTGTTGGTCTACGTACAAAAACACGGAGATGTGTAGCAGGACAAGAGGAGGGCAGAGGAGGTGTGGGTCAGTGGGCGGCCTAGCGTCACTGGGAATCGTGAGAGAGGCAGGGTAACTCACGACTTAGGGTAAGAAGCCGACAGCCCGGGCTGCCAACGACAGACAAAAAAACTGGGCCTTTGATATACAAAGAGCCCAGTCCTGGTAACCACAGCTGCCGCGGCGCTGTAGGTGGAGAATCCACCGTTACCAAGACTGAGCTCACCTCTTTATCGCCATTAGGATAGTCGACAGCAGTACGACGTCCTGCTTGGCTAGCTTGCGAATCCCCACCAGTTGCACCTGGCTGCTATGTAAGGACCTATGTCCGGGGAAGTCATTTGCGCTGCTCACGTAGTGGTGAGCGACCTGAGGGATAACCGCTTCGACCTAATCGTCCAGCTGTGTTGTCAGTTCCTGGGAGAAGCCCGGACTCGACTATTGTCTGATCTCAAAACTGGCGGTGCATCACCGAGTCGAGAACACAGAGGCAAACACAGGGGATGCATTAGGGAGCGGAGATATCAGGCGGTATGTGGGTAATGCGCTAACCCGTTACCGTGTTGCTGACTACAAAGGAGGCTTCGCGACCTCGGACCTGACTGGCTTCTCCAGTGGGAGTATCCGTTAACTTTGCCTCAGGTGATGTCGAACATGGACTGATAAACAGGTTTTCCTCTGGACAAAAAAACCGGCCCTTAGGCCGGTCATACAATCTGGGGAGCTCACGTTCCTCGTTTTGCTACGGTTGTGGATGCCAGGAGGTCGAAAATGAACTGGGTTTTCACAGTGAAAACTGGAACAGCGACGTAGACAGCCAGCACCCCGGCCAGTGCGAGCGGGTGACCGATGCTCAGCAAAAGCAAGACGGACATGATCTTCAAGGTGGTGCGCAGTATGCACTGCCAAGTGGACAGATCACCTGTGAGAGAGAGGGTCCTGACGCGGAACAACAGTTTGCCGGCCGTTGTGCCTTTGCAGGTCCTGGTCAGAGTTGCTTCATAGATCAACCACACGAAAGGCAACAGAACAAGGAAGTACGGGGCGAGGCTCAGCGCAGCCCCTGCAGTCCAGCTCAGGCCCGGAGTAGCAGCATCGAATGGGCCCGACATATCGACATGGGCGTTGTGCGCCATGATGGATGCCAGAAGCGCTAGTGATCCTCCTAGCACCAGCGACACCAGAGCAAAGTCAGTCGTGGTTGCCGCTATGCGCTGAGCCACGGTCAGCAGTTTGGAACCAATTTTCATCTTTCAACTGATCTCCTGTGGGATTAGAACATATCGCCCATCGCGTCCAATGCTGCCAACTGCACGAGTGTTGGCTCAGTCGGCGTTGCGTCTTGGGCGGCAGGTAGTGAGTGGACCTCATCCGGGGTATCTGCGGTTGGGAGCTGCTGAGCCTGCAGTTCGATGTTCGCTTCCTGAACATCCGTACTATGGATGGGGTTGGATAGGGGAGTGATTGGCTGTGTCTGTACGCGTTCTGCCTGGACCTCATCCGCCCCACTGAGCAATGGATCACCAACCGGAGCGGCTACCGGCTCGGGTTGCCGGGGAGAGTGGACCTCCTCGGCAACGTGTGGCGGGATAGCCGGAGCCGCTGGAGCTTGAGGTTCTGGGTGACCCAAAATCTCAGAGGCCTTGACCGTTCCAGGTCTGGCTGTGACCTCCCGCTGCTTTGGTACCCGCTTTTTGCGAGCTGGCGGTTCTGCGCTTTCACGCCTGGATTGGCGGCCGGTCGGAATCATGCCCCCTGGCCCAGCAAGTGCGGCATTGAGAGCTTGGTCTAAGGTGCCGGCCGCATTGTTGCTCAGAAACCATTGGTAAAAGACACCCCTGATTAGAGGTGTGTCTTTTCCGTATGGCAGTTCGGACATGAACTCCAGCAAACCTGGGCAAACATCTTCTGGGATGTTCAGATTGATTTTTCGCTCAGTTTCATTAGGGTCATATACACGAATTAACTTAGCCATTTACAGCGGACATCCTTTTGGCATTCGCATTTACGATGCTACGGATGATTTGGCCAAGGGCATATCGAGCAAAGCCATCAGCAACAGCCCAGCGAGGGTTTTTCACCAGAATGCTGTGTTTCCATACCTCTTTAGCACGCCCATAGATCGCCTCGGCACTTCCACCAGCAACCAGAATGCCATTAAGCGAGCGAGCATCATCGGAGAACAACGAGTTACCCTTAGAGATAACCTCTTGAACCACATGCTGTTGAGCTTCGGCCACTTGGGCTTCAATGTTAATTTGCTCGCCGAACTGGAAAAGGAATTTAGTGCTGAACGACTCCTCGCACTCGACAAGGCTGGCTTGTATTTCGTGCTTACCGAGGATACGACGCAACTGCTCAGCAGCAGCACTCATTCCAGCACAAGAGTCAGCACCCCGCTCAATGTATTGACCTTCCCGCATCAGAAGGAAATCAGTCGAATAATGGCCGCCCTCAATGACGCCATAGGACTTTGGCCTTCCGTTCGCGCCATTGATCAATTCCTCTACTGGGATCCCTGACTGATCCAAAATGTAGTCGCAGTAAGCACCCATTGGCTGAGGGAGCGCTTTCAACTCGACAGTATCAGGTAGTGCTTTCTTGGTGCGCTCAACCAGACTGTCTTTGCGAGAGCCGAACAACTTGGACGGAGTACCGATGATGACAAATGCTTCATCAATCCCTTGAACGCCCTTGGCACGGAGCCGGGTAAAAGCAGACTGAATAAGAGCCAGATATTCCGGGGTGTCCGTCCAATTGTCGTTCAAGCCAATAGAGGAGGTGAGGTTGCCCTGGAGGCGAGCGGTATCGCCGGTGAAGTATGCCTTCCCGTCGACAATCTCGGTCTCGGCTTTGGCGCGAGCGGCAGTCGTTGGGTCGGTGAGTTCGACGGCAGGAACCGCCAGGGTGGGGTACATGACCTGAGTGCGCTTACCTTCGTGATACGCGACCACCTTAATGGCGCTACGACCCGCATCCAAACCGATTGCTACGCGACCTTTCATGGAATTAAACCTATATAAACCAGAGACTTAGAGGGGTTAATGATGCGCACTGCACAGTGTGCAGTACCTACAGATCAGTACGCAGTAGCTACTGCCCTGTATGCATTGAGTCGAGTCTAAGATACATAACACGTATTGACAATACTGGATAAGCACAAAGAAAATTCGCCAGAACGCGCCCCTCGGCGCGGCTATACACAACCCCCCGGCGAACGCTTAAACAATGGCTATACACAACCCCCCCTCCATCGACGATTTCGAAGAGCTGCGGCGCAAAGGCAAAGAGTCGGTCGACACCGCCGTCGACTACCTGATCCGCATCGATCAGCTCCTGGTGCGCATGGGCGAATTGCTCTACGTCATGCAGCCGTTTCAGACGGGGCGCATAGGGATCGATTTCAACCAGCACCGAGGTCAGTCCAGGCCATTCGTACGGGTGTACCGCAAGCTCAAGGCCGGCAAGGGAAAATGGATGTCCACGAACGTGAGTCATAAAGGGCTGACGAAGAGAGTGAAGCGTGCACGGGAGTTCGAGCCGAACCACAAGCTGGTACTGATCCTGTGCGAGAGGGTTTCCAAGCTCTTTGACCTTAGAGCGGAAATGCACGAACGAGTACGAAATATGAGTCATGGCGTAAAGCTAACGCTCAAAGCACGCGAGGATGATTTGTCTTCTCTTGAGACATTGGTGGGCAGCATGCTGGACCAGATCGAAACCAAGTTTGAAGGAGAGCTCGACGTGGACGAGTAAACCTTAATCTGATTCGCGAAGGCCTTGTCGATTAACGTCGGCAGGGCCTTTTTTGTGGCTGAGCGGAACCGGAAACATTGCGGTGTCAGGCCAAGTAGGAACCGGGCTATGGGCAAAGCGGACTAGAAGCAAACCGGTGTTATGCGCAGTGAGACCCGCGGCTATGGTTAAGCGGGCCAGAAGCCTACCGGTGGTTTGGCCAAGTAGAACCCGGGCTTGCTGGGCGCAGTGTGATCTGGTTGCGGAGAATTGCATTCGCATTCGGTGGTGGGCCGAGTTTTACCTGGGCCGGGCGGTGTTGGATCCGAGCCGCCTCGCGCCCATCCCCTTAATCTAATTTTATTTACTTCATTCATCTTCTCTTATTCTGGTCGCACCATAGATCTCGTTCTGGCGCCGGCACTTGTGTCAGAATCTCTTTTGCGGCTGCCCGTTGTGTCACGCCCCATTGTGCAAGTTTGGTTTGGGTGTCCGCCCGTGCTGCTGGCTGTTGTTTGCCTGCCAGTTCTGTCTGTGCCGCTTGTGACTCTGCGCCGACCGGCTCCTTCTCCCTGCGAGGCGTTGAGCTCATTCTGCCGCTGTAGATTCTCTTTTCTCTCTTCTCTTCTTCAGCTCCATTATTCCACTGCGACTTCTACATCTTCTCATGCGCGTGCGGATTTGCGTGGTACCGCCCAGTTGTTCTCGCACCAGTTCTATTTGGTGAATTGTGCCATCGCTAGTTTGGGTTCTTCTTGTTGCGCTGTCGCATTGGCATTTCATTATTCCGATGTCTGTGCTGCCGGTGCGCGCTTGACGCTTTTGCTTCCTCCGACAGCATAACCATTTGTGCCTCTCTGTCTCAGATGACCGGTCCCTGCCAGGAGACCTTTCGGTTGCGCCTAGCAATACAGCCCACCAGCTGCCGGTGGCGACCCCAAGAAGGATCTGACGGGGGAGGAGAGCGACGGGCTGAGAAGGATGCGACGGGGGCGGCGGCGGCGGCCGTGCAGAAGCTCGGTGCTGATCCTGCAGCTGGCCTCTGATGATCGCTAGCAGTCGGTGGTGGGTGCCGTGGGATCTGTGCGGCGGTTCGCGACCATTGGCTTGCCCGGTGCTGCTGTTTGACCAGGTTGGCAGAGTGCGATGGGTGGCGCCCGGTGGCGGGTGGTGTTGGATCTGAGCAGGCTGTGTGCGATCCGGCTCGCGGCGTGTGACGCTTGGCTGTCGGTGGTGGCGATGCAGGACCTGTCTGCTCATCTGGTGCGGTGTGTGACCCGGTCAGGTCCGTCTCAGCTCGGGTTGCTTGGAGCTGCTTTTCTCTGATCTGTGTCTCGCGGGGGAGGGTGCTTCATTGTCTTCATGTCTCTCTGCTCTCTACATGCAGTACTCTGCCTGCAGGCTTCCTTCCCATCCCTGGTCGGAGTGTGGGTGCCGCCGGGGCCGGCTTTTATGGGCTGGTATGGGTATAAATGGTTATGCACCTGCGCCACGCTTTTCCTACCCCCTGGTCATAAATGGTTGTGCTCGCACCCGGAGCTTTGCCTTGCCAGTATCCATAAATGCTTATGCCTGCATTCGTAACACGTAACTATAATTTGTCTTGCATCCATGCAAATCTATAGGTATCGTTGAGTCATAAATGGTTGTGCTTAGGAGCCGCCGCAATGAGCAAGTACGGTGTGATGAAACAGGTTGGAAAGGGCGTTGGAGCGATTGCTCTGGCTGTAGCGGCTTGTCTGTTTGCTGCATACGCCCGCCACGCTTTTGGTGGCTGGGTGTTCGCGGGCTCATTGCTCCTGGTGGTCGCAGCCAGCATCCCAATGGTCGTGTTCTTCAACCTGTTTGCTGATCCAAACGCGAAGCGCAGCAAGAAGGTCCCGCTCATGGATCAGGAGGAGGGGCATAACCCCTTCAACGACTGCTTCAACAATTTCAACCGAGACGACTGATCTACCACTCGCACCTCAAGGAGGCCGGCAATGGCCGCGAAAGCTTTCACCCCAAACACAGACCAGGCTGTTGCTCTGGGCAGCACCGCCAAGCGATTGCTGATCCGCGCCAAGGCGGGGGCCGGCAAGACCTCGCTGCTCATCGCGCACGCCCTGCGTTTCCCTGACCAGCGCCTGCTGTATGTCACCTTTGGCAAGGCCAACAAGGAGGACGCAGCTGCTCGCTTCCCTTCCAACGTCACCACCAGGACCAGCCATGGGCTTGCTTGGGAGGTCGGTGGCCAGTTCAAGAAGACTGGCAAGCAGGATGATCTCCATCCGTCCCAACTGGCCAAGCAGTACAAGATCCCCATGGCCTTTGCTCGCCACCTGTACGTCACTCTGCACAACTTCATGGTCTCGGCAGATCGGGAGATCCTGGCTGCGCACGTGCCCACAAAGATCGTTGGCGATGACCGTCAGAAGGCTGCGGAATGGGCGAAGCATGTGTGGGCGGATCTGCAGCGCTTGCGTCAGTGGTCTCGTGGGTGCGGCGAAAGCCAAGCCGAGCGAGCAGAGTTTCTGGAATCCACCCCCCTGCGTATGCCGCACGACGGCTACCTGAAACTGTGGAGCTTGGGTGACCCGGACCTGAGCCACCGCTACGACCAGATCCTGCTGGACGAGTACCAGGACACCAATCCGGTCTTTGCAGCGGTGATCCTGCGCCAGAGCTGCCCACTGCGCTTGGCCGGTGATGACTTCCAAGCCATCTTCGGCTTCCGAGGTGCTTACAACACCTTCGAGCCGTCGCAGTTCGATCAAGTCGTAACGCTGAGCGAGAGCCACCGTTATGGCGCCGGCATTGCCGAGCTCGCCACCATGCTGTTGCGTCAGTTCGCCGGCGAGCAGGACCCAGTGCGCAGTTCGCGCCATGAGCTGACTACCCGATTCGCCGTCGACCGCACCAAGCCTTACGCGATCATCGGGCGCACCAATGCGAAGCTGTTCGCCAGTGCGGTCCAGTTGCTGGAAGGCCAGCGTCTTCACTTCGTGGGTGGCGTCAACGAGTACCCGTTCGACAAGCTGGTTGAAGTGCACCACCTGCGCGCCAACACGGGTGTCCGTCTACGCGATCCTTTGCTCAGTGCGTTCCGCTCGCTCCAGGATCTGGAGGCTTATGCCAACGACACCGATGACAAAGAGATCCACGCCCTCATCAGTGTTGCCAAGCAGTACGGCGATCAAATCCCGAGCCTGGTACAGCGCATCAAGGATGCCTGCGTCAGCGACATCAAGGATGCGACCGTCACTCTGTGCACTGCCCACCGTTCGAAAGGGTTGGAGTTCCCGCAGGTCGTACTGCTGAGCGACTTCCTCAACCTGATCACCGATGCCGGCCTGCCGCTGGTGCTGGATACCCCGGAGTTACGCCAAGAACTCCACCTGCTGTACGTGGCACTGACCCGTGCGATGGAATCCATTGAGGTGAATGAGCAGATCCAGGCAGTGCTGCGTTACTGCGAGGCCGCTGGGGTTGTGGGTGAAGCGGTACGACCTGTGGCGAAGCACACCGAACAAGCAGGGGGGCTCGTGCTGGTTGTGAGCCCTGAACAAGAGGCCGATTCCTTCGCTGCTACCACCGGCGCGGGGGCGCACTCCAAAGTGGTCGAGCTTGTCGGCGCCGATGCCGCTCTGTTGTTCGAAGGCGATGTGGTTGAGTCGCGCATCGAGCTGGCCATCCTGCGCCATGCCGCACTGACCGCGGTGGCGATCGCTGGCGTTGTCGGTGTCTCCGTATCCGAGGCGGCCGACACCGTGGCTTCAATGGTTCGCCAGGGCCGCCTGCATGGTGGCTTGTTCATCGGTTGCCCAGATATCACCTGGCGCCTGGTCAGTGACCTTCACCTGGATGTGGCCTGATGGACTACCTACTGATAGGTGCTGGGGGCTGGCATGGCTGACGATTTCATCCGGATCTTCTACCGCCGTGAAGCGGGAGGCGTGTCCAGGAAGTCATCCGTATCCATTGACCCGCTGATGTTCGAGATCTTCGTCAAGATCAAGGGGAGCATCGGCGAGGCCCGGGACGTCCTGAGGGAATGGGCAAAGGCTGCGGATGCCGAGCGTACCGATGCGAACAACCGCATGGGGAACTCTCGCATTGTGCAGCAGCGGATGTCTCAGGAAATTCTGGACATGGTCAATGAGGGCATGGCAGCCCGGGCGGTGAAAGAGGCGGCGGCCGCGGGCGAGGTGAAAGGCCGGGGTTCTCGACGGGGCAAGCGGGCCGTAGGTATTGAACCCTCGCATCAGCTGCCGGCGGTCACCGGGCACCTCTCGGAGGATCACATCTAGCGGCGTTGCTGGCGCTCATTATCGCGCCAGGCGGTCAGGCTTCGAATAGTTCGTTTGTGGGATTGGTCAAGTCGGCGCGCATGATTGCAGGACGGTGACTTGCTTTGGCTACGAGAGGTTTGGAGTGAGGTGTTGCACGACACGAGCGTGTCGGTAAGAGCGGATAACTACGCTAACGGTTCCACGCCCATTGAGCAATAGCCAGGGCAGGTTTGTTGATCGGCGGAGGCGGCGGTGCCCCTCCCGAGATGGAAGCGTAATCACATTTACTTGACCAACATCACAGGCGGATTACTCGCCATTTTTTAACCATATAGCGTATTGGTACGCGTATAGAATTAAATCAGGAGGAAGGATGTCAATTTTCAATGGCTTGGACGGGTTAGGTGTCCCGCTCTTGGTGGTCTGCGCCATCGGGTACGTCGCCCTCAAGATGCTGAAGGGTCGCAAAGGCTACTCAACCAAGCACTACCAGTGCATCCCCCTGCTCACCGAGCGCGAGCAGGACTTCTTCTGGCGACTCAGGGAGGCAGTTGGCAACGACCTGGTCATCGCTCCCCAGGTGGTGTTCGGTGCCTTCATCAAGGTGAAGGCCACCGCCATGACCGACAAGAACCACGCACGGCATGTGGTGGCCCACAACCGCTGCGACTTCCTGCTCTGCGACAAGAAGCTCAAGCCGGTGGCGCTGGTCGAGGTCGACGACTCCACGCACAACAGCTCGAAGGCCAAGGCAAAGGACCGTCGTCGTGACGAGCTGATGAAGGCAGTAGGGGTTTCCGTGCACCGGTACCGCGGAATGCCGTCGGCCCGAGAGATCCGCAGGGACCTGAAGCTGTAGAGCTCAGGACCTTTCCAACCCGGAATTCGAACACAGTAGGTGAGCAATATGAGTGACTTCGATTCATCCAGCGAATACTTCGCTCGCGCAGCAGATATGGCCGGCGAGGGGAAGCTCACATTCAGGGGGCTATTCCTTGCTTTGCTTGGGCTGTACGTCGTTGTTGCGGCAATCAGCATCTTCGTCCTGGCATTTAAGGTGCCGGTCAGCGCTGAGGATCTACAGCATGCATCCTGGTTGGTGAACGCCCCCTACTTCATGTCCTTTCTCTACGGCGCAATGTTGGTCATGGGCTTCGCACTCGCTCTGCAATTGATCAGCCCGATGACTCTGAGCCTCGGTGTACTCATGACCAGCTTTGTTGGTGGCGTTTCCACTGCTCCAGAGGTCTCACTGCGCAGCGCTGTTCTTGCAGGGGAGGCCAAAATCGGCTGTTACGAGTACACCTTTCGCGCATGTACCGAGATGCTGGGGCTGCCCAGTCGAGCAGCCAACCCAGATCAGTCGGCCCAGCTTGGTGGCCACCAAGCCACCCCTGTCCAGGTGATGGCCTTCCTTCGGGCGCCATTCGATGTTTTCAAAGCGGATCAACTCAACCAAATGCTCGATACGCAGCGCCTGGAACTGAAAGAAGAGCTCCGCAAGGGTTTGGTAGTCCAGACCGACACCCTCCCCACACCCCCAACTAAGAACCAAGCAGGTGAGCACCATGAGTGACCACGATTCTTCCAATGACTACTTCGATCTCACGCCGGGTAAGGCAGGCGAGGGATCACTGATCTTCGCGAGCGTCTTCCTGGCCGCGTTGGTAGTGTACGTCGTGTTTGCTGCCATCAGCACCGCCGTCCTGAACTTCAAGGTTCCTGTGAGCCCCGATGATCTGAAACATGCCTCTTGGTTAGTAAATCCCCCAGCCATCTCGTTCATTGCGTCCGGGGTCAGCTTGTTCGCATTCCTGGTGGGGGCATTTCGCGCATTTGCGGGTAGTGCCTTCGGCCTGGTGCTGATCATGGCTGGGGTTGTGAGTGGTACCACCATCTTCCCGAGCGTCTCTTTCCGGAGCGCTGTTCTGGCAGGTGAGGCGAAGGTGGGGTGTTACGACTACACCATCCGGGCCTGTACCGAGATGCTGGGGCTGCCAGACAGCGCGAGCTCCGGTCAGTCGAGCAAGGTCGAGCGCCAGTCCTCGGCGCCGATCGAGGTGCTGGCCTTCGTACGAGCTCCCTTCGATGTGTTCAAAGCGGATCAGCTCAATCAGATGCTCGATGCGCAACGTCTTGAGATGAAGAAGCAACTAGACGCCTACGACGGCCGAGTAAGCACTGAACAAGGGATTACCGGCAATGCAAAAACCTGAGTTGAAAGCAGTGACTGGCGTAAACCGCAACGCGGTGTATCGGGCCCTTGGCCTCCTCTCCCTCGCGATGGGCGTCTTCCTCTCCGGTCCAGTGCTTGTGGGTCAGGAGATGGTGAGTTGGGTGCTCCACATAACGCCAGAGCGCTTCTCACTGCTGATACTGGCTTGCGTGGCGGTGATCTTAATCAGAGGAATCGCAGCCTTGCTGGTGACCTTGCTGGGGCTCTTGGTATCAGGCGCTGCATGTGAGCAGTACTTCGCGCTGGATGCTGCAGCAACGATGGGAGGAATAGGTATTCTCCTCCTCATGGTCGGTATCGGTGAGCTCATCTTCAACCCTGCTCACTGAGCCTCACATGGCTCGCAAAGCCCGCCTTGGCGGGCTTTGTTATTGGAAGCCGGCTGTGAAGCAGGAGGCTACGGGTTTCTACGGGAAGCGGACCGCTGGACTTGCCGTTCGCACCTACCAATGCGGTCCAGGAGATCTCTCTTGGGTTTGCAGTCTTGGTACCCTTCTACAACGATCTGTTTGACCACCGCGAGCTCTGCCAGGGCATCTGCAGCTCCTTTGATGGCGGTAGGGGCAGGTGAGTAGTAGTCCTGTCGCATCTTGCTTATCTAGGTCTATGCGACGAGCAGGTCGCCAACGTGAGCGATAACCTGGCTCACCGGGGCCACATGGCACAGCTCCGGCCCGCTCTACACCTTCAGGGGCTGGCATCATCCTTGGTAGCTTCCGCTTTCCGCTGAGAGTTCTAGCCGGGCTGATGAATGAGCTTTCGTATGGCTGGGTCTCGTGTGTCCATTCCTCAACCTTTAGCGGGCGTCTGCTGGGCGCCACAGCAGAATCTAAGCTGCGTTTTGAGACTTTGACTAGACCAAACACATGAACGGATCAGATGGGCTAGTGAGTCACTTGCAGATCGTCACCGCGATCCGCCCCTCCACACACGGATCTGGCAATCTCTGATGAGTTTTACTTGAATCTGTTAGCATATAGGTACGTGTAAAGAATCAGTTATGCCGTTATGATTCATTTTCAGGCGGCGGCCCTCGGTATCCCGGGGCAGCATGTAGCGATCCTCAGCGGATCCAGGGGAGGGGGCATGGCCAAACAAGATGAGATGACGAATCGATCCATCGCGATCCTGATCAACCTGTCGGCCGGCTTGGACGAAGCCGGGATTGAGTGCGGTGATGAGCGTGTACCGATCACAGCAAACTTGCGCCTGGCCGCAGCTGCGGGAGCCGCAGCGTTGTCGCAGCGTGCCAAGCGGTCGACGCCATTCTCGAACCAGACGAATAGTCCACATGTGAAGTTGGTCAAGACCGCTGCTAACTGGCTCGACCAGCTGAAGGTGGTCAAAGGGTTTCATGGCGATGTCTCGGCTGCAGAGTTTCTCGGTGTCAGCCAGACCCAGTTCTCCCGATGGCGCACCGGCAAGGATCTCTTGGACAACTATCACGCCTGGCAGATCGCTGCAGCGCTGAACGTGAACCCCATGGTGGTGATAGGCAGCGTTGGCTTCCACCACTCACGTGACACTGATCGCACCAGGTGGTTGGCCATGCTGTCGACGGTACTTGATTCAGAGCTTCCTGCTGCTCCAGTGCAGATGGCACAGGCGCCAGCACGGGAAGTCGAGCCTGTGCAGCAGCCGGCAAAAGCAAGCCGCACTGTCAGCGGGAGCACCGAGTCGACGGCCCAGGGCAGCAAGTGGACCGATGACGAAGACCAGCGGCTCGTTGCGGGATACCGGAATGGCGAAGCGATCGACGCGCTTGCCACCGCACACAAGCGCACCCCGAAGGCCATCTTGCTGCGGCTCAGCAAGATGCACCGGTTGATACCGGCCGAGCAGCTCGCGAGCTTGTGTGAGCTCTACGACGTGAACTTGAGCAACTCTGGGAACGGGCGTAAGACCGAACAGAATAAGAGCTCCCCGCGGCCAAGAAGGGGGAAGGCCAAGGCGCATGCTCCCACTGTCTTCCTTTGAACGATCGGGCGGCTGAAGGATAAGCTGCTGGTGCTAGGAGTACAAATGTACTCTAGTCGTGCACGTGGCAGTTTAGCGGGCCCTTCTGCTACTGACTTGACCAAATGTGCCATACAAACCACCAGAAACTAACGATGGCACATTTCGAAAGGCGCCAGCCCAGCGTTTCCGTGGGAGGGATACGGGGCTGGCAACTGACACTAGCGATGGCACATTTCGGCGTCATCGGGACAACGGCTTACAGAGGTGGACTATGAGCATGACCCCACTCGCAGAAGCGCCTACCCGGCGAACACTGCTGCAGCGGCTATTCGGGGCCGGCCTGGGGCAGAACTTGATCTCGGTCTGGGTGACCGAGGTCGGTAACTACGCCTTTGGCCAGGTGGTAACCGAGACGAAGGTGAAGCTCGGGCGGTACACGCTGCTGCAGTGGAAAACGTACAGAACGCCTGAGCTCGATCGGGAGGAATAGGGAACTGCAGAGGCCCAACGGGCAAGGATCGGAGCTCGCGATAGGTGCCGACCCCCTTCTTGTTCTGTGTGCACTGTGGCGCCAGGTTTCGTTATCGGCTGGTGTTGCCCATTTCGAGTTGACCAGTGAATGCGATGGGGCTGTCGACATCGCACCGATAGAAGGCTGTTTTTGGCAGATATTTGCCAATGGAGATTATGGCATGCGGACACCCAACGAACAGGCTGCACCCAAACTGATGGCCAGCTCAATAGAGCTGATCAGCGATCGAGATGAGAAGTTCTCTGCTGTCGTAACCATCATGGGCAGTTACGGCAACGAGTCTTTCCGGAAGGTCTTCAAGGCACAGTATCCAGAGGACTGGGCAACGATCGAGCGAAGCTACGACTTGCCCGGTCTCAATTATGGGAAGGTAGGCCGGTGTGTCGATGGTAAATGGACCTTGATTGCGATCGAGCCTTCACCAGCGGCTCTGCTGGACGCGCAATATTACGACTATCTTCGGAACCCGCCCTTTTAGCCAGCGTTTCCTTGCACCGCGCAAAGCTCACGAACGCTACACCCAATCCGGCCATTCTTGGCCGGATTTTTTTGGCCTCCAGGGTAGAGCGTAACCCACGGAAGTCGTTTTGGACAAAGATAAAAATTGCCATATAGTTTAATAAATATTGATAAAGGTTGACCTATAGTTTAATTTTTAGTCCGGTCCGTAGGTAAACCAGGGGAGCCAGTCCACCTGGCGGGCGCCACTCAACTCTCGTAGGACACTGCATGCTGATAAAAAAAATCCTCACCCATTTCCACTTCTGCTGCGGCTTGGGGGGGGGCGCCAAGGGCTTCAACCGGGCAAAGCCCATCGTCGGTAACGTGCAAGCTGAA
Organism: Pseudomonas sp. C5pp; assembly: GCF_000814065.1. Taxonomy (NCBI): domain Bacteria; kingdom Pseudomonadati; phylum Pseudomonadota; class Gammaproteobacteria; order Pseudomonadales; family Pseudomonadaceae; genus Pseudomonas; species Pseudomonas sp. C5pp. The sequence continues at coordinate 117,262 of NZ_JWLN01000017.1, forward strand.
TGGGAGTGCTTGGGAGGCGTTGACGTTGACCCGGCCGGCCTCGCCGATTTCAAGCGATTGTCCGGTGTTGAAGGCACGCTGTTGGATCTCTTCACACGTGATCAGTACATCCGCTTCCACGGAAAGGAGCCGCCAGCCGGATGGCGGGAGGCACTCCCAGAGGACATCCGCCGTGCGGCCCAGAACCGCCGGCCCGACACCGTTTTCATCAGCTCCCCATGCAAGGGCGCCAGCGGGTTGTTGTCGGAGAAGATGAGCCTGACCCCGAAGTACCAGGCCTTGAACGAGCTGACTCTGCGCTGTATCTGGCTGATGGCGGAGGCGTGGCGGGATGACCCTGTACCAATGCTGGTATTCGAGAATGTCCCACGCCTGGCCAATCGTGGCCGCCATCTGCTGGACCAGATCGGCGCTCTGCTAAGCCACTATGGATATGCCGTCGCCGAAACCACCCATGACTGTGGGGTCATCGGCGGATTGGCTCAAAGCCGCAAGCGATTCCTGCTGGTGGCTCGCCACGTCGAGAAGGTGCCGTCGTTCCTGTATGAGCCAGAGAAGAAGAGCCTTCGTGCTGTAGGTGACATCCTCGGTCGCATGCCTCTGGCCGGCGATATCGAGCAGGCTGGCCCTATGCACCGGGTGCCGGCTCTGCAATGGAAAACATGGGTCCGCCTGGCCTTGGTCGAAGCCGGAAAAGACTGGCGCAGCCTGAATGATCTCGCGATCCAGGATGGTTACCTGCGCGACTTGATCATTGTTCCAGGGTACCGATCGGGATACATGGGGGTGCATGGATGGAATGACAGCATGGGCACGGTGGCTGGCCGATCGAACCCAACAAACGGAGCGTTCTCGGTTGCAGATCCGCGAGCCAAAGCTGGCGCCCTGCAGTACCAGCAGTATGGTGTTCGCCGATGGCAGGACACCAGCGGTGCCGTCATTGGAGTTAAAAGCCCAGGACAAGGCACATTCAGCGTCGCCGATCCCCGACCGGCCATGAAACGCACAAAGGGCGACGCTTACCTGACTGGCGGGCATTACGGCGTGGTGCCGTGGCAGGGCTCAGCGGGAGCCGTCTCTGCAAGCGCCAAGCATGACAACGGCCGTTGGAGCGTAGCCGATCCCCGGCTCCCAGAGGCCAACGACAGGCTCACTTGCATTATCGAGTCGCTCGACGGGACCTGGCACCGCCCCTTCACGACTCTGGAACTGGCAGCGCTGCAAAGCCTTGTCGAGCCCGAGGAGCAGTTGGAGTTGGACGGTTTGAGCGATCAGGCCTGGCGCGAGCGGATTGGCAACGCCGTTCCGCCGGCGGCGGCGGAGGCGATCGGGCATGTCATGGGCACGACATTGCTGCTGGCAGCCCAAGGGGAAACCTTCATGCTCAGCAGCATGCCCATCTGGGTACGGCCCGTCGCGGTAGGCCTGAGCGTGTCGCAGCTGGCGACAGAATGAGGCTGATCGACCTAGGCCTACGGCTTGGGCGCCAGATCAGCCGGTGCCCCATGCTGAAGACCCTTTAGAGACCGCCGATACAGAGCTGCCGCTGATCGGCGAAACCGATGCCGGGTGCGCCTGGCATCATCACCACGACGTGACGATCACGTCATCACGATGAGAAGCATACGAATGGATGACAGAAACAACGGCCTCTTGATTGAAAGCCTGGTGCAGCGCTCCTACGACCGCATGTTCGGCCCCGGTAAGGTGGAGGCTCGCCACCACCCGCTCACCAGCTGGGCCCAGGCAACCGTCTCTGGCAGTGAAAGCAACTTCCAGGACACCCACCGCGATCTGCTGCGGACCTTCGAAGCTGTGCAGAGCACGCTCTACAAGGAGGGTGGCAACGACGAGCTGCTTACCGACCTGTCCGCAGTCGAGGACCGCCTGACGGGCGCTACGACCGTCGATGAGCTGGGTACCGCGATCATCGAGTCAAGGCCTGTGCTTGACCGTGTGTTTGGCCGGTAAGGCAGCCGTTTGAGGCCCTGGACTGCGTTCAGGGCTTTTCACTGTGAAATATTGAGCTTTTCTCACGGACTGATGTGAAACCGGCGATTTGAGCAAGGCTTCGCATGGAAGAGAAAAGGTTGCCATATAGTTTAACTTTTTGGCTCAGTCACTCATCAGGGCACGCCATGAGCCGCTTCAAATTTCTCGGGATCAACGACGACAAATCGCACTGCGAATGTTGCGGCAAGCAAGGCCTCAAGCGTGTGGTTTGGATCGAGGACTGCGAAACCAACGAGATACGTCACTTCGGCACAACCTGCGCCATGGCGCCAGCGAAGGGCTTCACGCTCGACCTGGAGATTAAGGCGGAGATACGCCGGCTAGATCAGGTGCAGAAGTCTCGCGTTGCCCGGGCTTACCAAACGTACCGGCAGAAGGGTGGGCGTTGCGTGGCCAATCCGGACAAGCCCGGTTACTTCATGTACGCGGACCCACAACTTTGGAACGACTGCCTGGCGGCGGCGTAGGAGGACGAATCATGACCAACACTGAGCGCCTGATTGAAGAGTTCAAGCACTGCAAGGCACATGGGGTCACTCTGCGCTTTGCAACTGGCCGCTACACCGGCAACGGCCCTTCGGTTGTCGAGGCGCTGCGCCGCCGCGGTTATACCGTGAACCGGCTACGCAGCTCGTACTACGAAGTGCCACGCGGCCCAGCCTAATCACATCGGCCCGGTTCGCCGGTCCGGTACCCGCGATAAGACAGCTTCACCACTGACCCGCTGGCGCAGTTGCTGCCAGATGTCGAACGCCTGCAGGAGGCACAGCATGAGCATCACTAAGATTACCGAATGCCGCGAGTGCGGAAGCAAGGCCCTGAGCTGGCAGACACACAACCAGAACATCAGTGATGCGCAGCACGGGCGACTGCGCACCAGCGACATTCGCTGCCAGCTGGTTCTGGGCTGTGATAATTGCTCGGAAACCTTGGCTGTTATGAGCGCCGACCACGTAGCGGCATGGCTCACCGAGCAAGGGGCGTCGCAGTCCGCTCAGAGCCAGCCTGGTGATGACACTCAAACGGCGGCCTGTGCTGGCGATGTTGAAGAGGCGCTGCTGTGGCTTGACGACTTTGTGGCGCGGTGCAATGGCGATGACCGCGGGTCCTGCTCCGCCGTCGAGACTCTGCGTACTGCCCTGTCTGGCAACTCTCAGGCCCAGAAGGTCAGTGCCGTCGCCCTGCGTGAGGCGATGGAAAACCTCGCTGTGAAGGCCTCTGTTGCTGACATTCCCCCGGTAATCCTGCCAGCGTCTGTACGCCAGGTGCCATTGGTAATACTGGGCGGCGTTTGTGTGCGGGTGTCCTACGCGGGTCTCAAGTGGTACCACGACCAGCTGATCGATGATCGCTGGGTGCCGCTGGCGGTGGACGAGTTCGATGCGCTTCTGGTCGAGGCGCTCGCGAAGGCATGAGCTGCACTTGCCCGCCTCAGTACGGCCCGCGCCGGCCTTGTCCGGTACATCCACCCAGGGCCTGACCGGCTCACACCACGATCGAGGACATCCTCATGGCTGTCGCCAAGCGCAAGCCTCGCAACAAACCGACTCAGCTGCAGGTCGGTATTCTCCTCGCCGCCGCGGACCTGTCGCGCTACATCTATAACAGAGGTGATGCAGCTGATCTGCTGCGCCGGCAGGGCCTAGCCGACGCAAACTGCTCGGCCCTAGACGAAATGGACAAGGAGCAGCTGCGAATCTTGCGCGATGACTATGGACTTAGCAGCCTACGGGGGCTGGATTGATCATCCACCTTGTTCTGTAGCAGGCCAGGTCCGCATCACGAACGATCAAACTGCGGTGCACATCTAGATCTCCCTGAACCACGCATCCCCAGCCAGCGAGCTGGGTCGATGCCGTGTAAGCGCCGCGGGGTTCGTGTGCGCAGCAGGGGGAATCAAGATCATGCCATTGACCTGGAGCGTTGCCTTTCATTCTGGAATGTCCAGTTCTCAGGACCTGCGAGCTGCGGTTGATGAGGGCGTCCCCGTAGGGGTAGTTGCAACGTTGCTGGATAGCCTGAAAATCTTTGGCACGCTTCCCCGGCACCTGAATGCAGGAGGTTCCGTGTTCATCGACTCCGGAGCCTTTTCAGCCTTCCAGAAGGGCGAGCTCGTGAGCTGGGAGAAAGTGTTTTTCACGTACGAATGCGTGCTGGCGCGGACAGACTTCCCAGGGGCTCTTAGCATCGTGGCGCCGGACATCATCGGTGACCAATCGGCAACCCTCGACTTGTGGGCTGTGCATGCAGAGCGAGTGCGCACGTGGATCATGGCCGGCGCTCGTGTGATTATTCCATTGCAGTGTGGGGAGCTCTCAGCGGGTGTGATGCTGGCGCATGCCAAGCGTATCTTTCAAACAGATCAGTTCTGCGCGGGGATCCCATCCAATCTAGCGGCCATGAGTGCTGAGGATTGTGCAACGCTGCACCATCACGACTTTCACCTGCTGGGGCGAGTGGTGATCAACGCCGAATTAGGCGATAAACTGCGCGCCCTGTTGGCCAACAATCCCGATGCCATTTACACGGCAGATGCCAACTGGCTGCGATCCCGCATCAGGCAAATCAGCCTGGCTGCAAAGGACTTGCGGCAAGCGCCACCGGACAACCCGTTTGAGTCCTCGCGAACACGTGCAGTACGGGCGGTCCTGCGCCAAGATGCATATCACCAGAAGCAGGGCGGGCCTTCGGGCGCCCGTCACTCGGAAATGATTTATGGCACATAACACTGGAACTGCTCAGTGCTCGTACTGTGGGGCTGAGTATCGACTGGTCTCCGATTTCAAGCGCGACATGCAGAGGCTCTGCAAGGCCTGGCTCAGCCGCCACGAGCGTGCGTGTGCATGCAGAACGCCGGATCAGCGCCGGTCCTGGGCACAGAAGTATGTGGGAAAGGATTTCGCTGAGAGCAGCTTGACGGTCGACCTGGAGCATCCCGGGTTCAAAGACATCCAGCCCAGCCATGCAGGTAATGGGGCGCTCCAGCTGCCCTGAGGCCATCCGCCGGCCTGCACCGACAGGTACTCGGCTAGCGCAGGCCGGGCAAATTCGTTCTCCCTTCCATTGAAGGTGCGAGTTGGCAACCGGTCTGGCACAGTGCTGATGGGCGAAAGCTCATTCTGCCACTGGTGAAAGCAGCGCTCGAATCAGTTATCACCGCCATTGTTCCAGTGAATCCATGAGCCATCTCCAAAGGAGCTGTGAAGTGAAGCCCGTCGATCTTATGAGCAAGGCTTGGGTAGACACCTACGAAGAGATTGCTGCTAAAGCCCAGCAAGTCAGGGCCGTGCTGGTGCAGCGCAACATCAGGCTTCGGTCCGGGAGCGCGCTTTGTCAGTTGCTCAGTCAGGCCGACAAGCTGAGCCGGGCATGGGCTGACCAGGTGAAGCCGGATGACCGGGTGGTGTGGGAAGCGGCGTACGTGAATCGTCTCGCTGATGCAGTCACCAATTTGCCAGATGAACCAGGGATTCAAGAGGCGCTCAAGCGCATGGCCGGCGGAGTAATGCAGCCTCACGATCGGAGCAACTCTCACCAAGGGAAAGACGCTCTGTGGGAGCTGGTGCTGCTTTCCGACTTGAAGAACCGTGGGCTTACGGCCAAAGCTGCAGAGCCAGATATCCTGGTTGACTTCGGCATGGGCGATTACCCGATCGCATGCAAGAAGATCTGGTCAACGCTCGGGGTTGAGAAGCGTGTCAGCCATGCTGCTAGGCAGCTGGCACCGTTCAACAATGGCGGAATCATTGCCCTCAATTTGGACGATTTGGTCCCTGTCGGGAAAGTCGTGAGTGGTCCTAACAAAGCTGATGCGAGAGGCGTACTGAGCGCGTTCAATTCAGAGTTTATTGAGAGTCACAGAAACGTGCTGCAGAACGCTGTCATGGACGGCAAATGCGATGGATTTCTCATCTCGACGACTGCCTTTGCCGTGCTATGGAAAGAGGAGACTTCGGCCTATCTAGCGTCAGAAGGCACGCTGTGGCACCTGGGTGATTCGTCGCAGGAAGCCTGCGAGCGATTCCGTGCTTTTCGTAACTCGCAAGGCATTTAACCAGGGGCTTGAAGCAAAGGGCAGGGGAGGCACGCCTGTAGAGCCACGAAAATGGTGACTCTGCAGGCTCAGCAAAAGCTGCCTCAAGGTCATTCTTTGGCGATAGCCCCCATCAGTTTTCAAAGATCAGATGAGAAAGGCCTATCTGATCCACCCAATAGTTGGCTCGGCAGGACTCACATTCTCACGTCAATCCAAGTGACATCATCACTCACGACAGCAATGTCCCCAGCTGGCTCATTGATCGCAGCAGCTTGCTGCGATTCAGTGAGCTCGGCCCAGAACCCATCTGTGGCGAAGACAAAACGAGTTCCCGCCGGTGCCGGCTGGCGTAAAAAATCAGGACTCGGAGCGCGTGTTGCTCTGAGGCTGCGGGTAACCAGATTGCGTGCAGGATCCAACGCCAATTCGCGGTGCGATCTGTCGCGCTTCCAGTTTGCTTGGCAGTGTGGAGGAGTAAACCATTCGATATTGCCGTCGTTTCCAGCCATCCCACAGGCGCAATCACCCTCATAAGCAACGGTGAGTAGGCCCTGGGATGCGACACCGATCAGATAGCTGGTGGTGCCAGTCTGGTTTGTGAATAGCTGACGGTGCATATCCACCAAGATACCGTTGAGCAATTGTTGAACTTGTTCTGGGCTGGAGTCATCTGCGCCCTGAGCTACATTGCTCAGATAGGCTCTAATCACGCCTTGTGCCAAGCCTTGCGCAAGCTGACCGCTGCCTGGTTTCGAGGTGCCATCCATAATGACAAAAAGGCCTCGTGCCCCATGGATCTCGGCGGCTGCAAAGTCGTGGTTCGCTGCTCGGTCATGCCCTTTTACGGACCTAGTTTGATATCTCATGCGAGCGCGCTCAGGTCTTTCATGCGTTGATGAATGAGCTTGGCACGCCCAGGGTTGGCTCGAACAGAGCCTGAGCTCTCAACTGCATAATCGATGCCGTTAAGTTTTGCCAGAGCGCCAATACACTCGGCAACGTATTGCCTGAGCTCTTCGCCGGCTTCACGGACCTCTGCCAATAGCTCTGGGCGTCCGTCTAGGAGGATGATGATATCCTCGACGTCCTTATGGTACGGATCGCCGTTACCCCGACCACTGAAGGCTTCGAGCTTAGTTGCCAAGAAGAATGCTGGCTTGAAGATTCGAATTGCCCGACCGCTAGGTAGCTCAAATGGTACCGCTTGAGCCAGTCCCTCTACATACCAGCGGTTAGCGTAGCCGAGAATAGACGCGTCGCTTGGCATCACATCGACGATGACATCATTGAACCTGAACCGGCAGTTCACATCATCTTCCCCAGTGATCTTGAAGCCTTTCGCTGCAAGACGCACTGTAAGCTTTTCCCAGGCAGAAATGCCTGCTAGCTCGATCACCAGGTCGACATCGTCGGTGAATCGGATGTCGTCCAGCACTGCGCTATCGGTGACCAACATAGCGGTTGTGCATCCACCGACAAAGGCACACTCAGCCAAAAACTCGTCGCCCAAACCATCAGCCACAAACGAGATAAGCTCGTAGTTGTGGTCCGCATTCGATGCCATATTACTTCACCCCCATCCCTGCTTTCAGTATGTTGACAGCCACGCCACACTCCCTTGGGCCGCCAACGCGGATCGCGTCTACAAGCGCGAGGTAATGATAAAGGGTCCTATCTATTTTTACCGCTTCGGGCACCGTCTTGTAGAGGGGCTCGATTGACTGGCCTCGCTCGCTGCCCAGTGGGTCGGGCCAGACAGGTATCAGTCCGCCAGCACTTTTTAGGCTTTTCGAAAGGGCTGGCGCAGCAAAGCCGGTAGGGATGCCACGGACGATTGCACCTGGCTTTACTGGAAAAAAGTACTTCAGAGCGTGCTCGGCAACCTTCAGCAGCTCACGTCGATTCACCTTTGGAAGACCGGTGTCGAAATCGCTGGTAAGAAGGCCGGCATTGCGACAACGCGCCATGGCGTTGGAGACTTCACTTTTACTGAGGCCAAGCGACGCAGAGAGCGCCCGCAAGGAATAGTTTTCGCTCCAGCTCGTTACTGGGGTCGACGGCACCACATCCGACCAGCCCTCCCATCGGTCAGAATCGCCCATCGGTGAATCGAGTTCTTGTGGCCGAAATACCGTGTCTTCGTCATTCGGCAGCAACTGAGACAGCACCTCACCTACCTGGCCGCTAACTGACGCCAACCAACGGGGCTCTGGGTTGAGAATGTTTCTCACATGCTCAGAGGTAGATTCCAATTCCATGCGGCCAAACAGGTTTTCCTCTTGAGCGTGCAGGCTAGTCATTTTGAAAAGCAACAAAATGTCTTGACTCTTCATAACTGGCTTTTCTCCGCGTGTCCACATTCCATGAATCGTGGACAACATTCTCTTGGTACTAATTAAATAGTCAAGAAAATTCTTCGTTGCCAGGCTAGAGGCCGGCATCCGCGGAAGGGTTCAATGCATTCTGGTTGAGAAATTTCCTCCGTCGATCAGAAATGGTCAAAAAATATTGACGTGCCGGAATAAAAGAAATGTCATTCGTCCACATTCCATGAATCGTGGACGTTTGTTTTTTATAAGATTTCGTCTTGTCAACTATACCCTGTCGCTTGGTGCTGCTGTTGGGGTCAGCGACAAAGGGGCCTGGGGCCCATGCGTGAGCCCTGCAGAGGCCGCCTATCGGTGGCGCTAGGTTGAGTGCATGAGCGAAGAATGAGGTGCGCAGGAGCGCATCACCGCCCCCATCCTCCACGCCTCTCCATTGGCGGCCCTTTCCTACTTAGCGGAGGAGGGCGCTTCTGCAGGAGTTCCAGTCAAAAAAGCCCGCGGAAGCGGGCTTGATGGTGACCGCTGGGACCTAGTTTGGAGCCCGGCCGGTCAACTATTTGTGAAGCCAGCTTTTCTGTGAAGCTACAACGCCTGTAGGTTCACAAAATAGGTGATAGGCCAGACCCCGTGAAATTGGAATCTTCGCCATTTTTTTTGTGAAATGAAGGGGTGCTTTTCACAGAAAAGCCGAGAAATCCCTACTCACCAATCACAAAAGTTGATTGGCCTGGAAAGGGCCGTTTACGACCGACGCGTGACTTTTCGGTAAGGGATGAGGAGTAGTCGCAGCGATCCTTTAGCTCCTAGTCTGGCGACCTTGGGTTCAGAATCCGACTGGCAATGCCCGCCGTCACTACTTCAGAGGAACCAGCTTCCTCTGCTGCCAAAATTGCGGGGGCTCATGCTGGTACCCAGGCCCGACAAATGCGCAGTTGCAGCCCTCAATTGCAAGGCTATCCAAAGCGGCACGCGTGTCAATCAAGATCTGATGCATGACGATGGCCGGCCTCACGGAGGTGAAACCGGAGATTCAGAATGACTAAACCGACCCCGTAGACACCAACCTCCACGAAGGCCGCTATCGACCCAAAG